>JASGCR010000140.1 GCA_030054015.1 Candidatus Symbiobacter sp.
ATATCCGTGTTCCACGGATATTTCGGCGGGTAATGACGCTCCCTTTTTGCCGCTCTTTAGCTGCGGCGGCGGGGAATGACGCTCCCTTTTTGCCGCTCTTTAGCTGCGGCGGCGGGTAATGACGTTCCGTATTGGGCGGCAGGGTAAGAAGGTTGATTCCTTTTTATAATTTCCTATTTAATTTTGAATCAGGCTCTTAATCTGGGGAGGGGCAAAATGCAAAAATCCCGCCAAAATTCGCGGCCGGAATTTCACGGCGACTATATCCTTGAGGTTGACAAGGTACGCAAAGAATTTCCAGGCGTTGTCGCCCTTGACCAGGTGCAACTTAAAATTCGCCCTGGCACGGTTCATGCCTTGATGGGCGAAAATGGGGCTGGTAAATCAACTTTAATGAAGATCATTGCCGGAATCTACACCCCCGACCAGGGCGAGGTTCGGTTTGCCGGGCAAAAACTAACCATCAAAACGCCGCTCGATGCCCTCAATTGCGGCATCGCCATGATTCATCAAGAACTGAATTTAATGAACACGATGAGCGTGGCGGAAAATGTTTGGATTCGCCGTGAACCGCGCAACCGCTTCGGCTTGATCGATCATGAAAAAATGCGGCAAATGACCCAGGAATTGTTTGATAATCTTAAAATCAAACTCGATCCTGTGGCGCGGGTGGGTTCGCTGACCGTGGCGCAAAAGCAAATGATCGAGATTACCAAGGCGGTGAGTTACAATTCCGATGTTTTGATTATGGATGAACCCAGTTCGGCCATTACCGAGAGCGAGGTGGCGCATTTATTTGCCATTATTCGTGATCTTAGGGCGCGGGGCGTGGGAATCGTCTATATCACCCACAAAATGAACGAAGTCTTTGAAATTGCCGATGAATTAACCGTGTTTCGGGATGGCAAATTCATCGCCACGGTGGATGCCGCAAAGGCGACGCGCGACGACATTATCCGCATGATGGTGGGGCGGGAAATCACGGAAATGTTCCCCAAAATTGAGTGTCCCATCGGCGATGTGATGCTTGAGGTGAAAAACCTCACTCTGCCAGGCGTGTTTCACAACATTAGTTTCACGCTTAGAAAGGGCGAAATTCTGGGGCTGGCCGGGTTGGTGGGTTCCGGGCGTTCCAATGTGGCCGAGGCGCTGTTTGGCGTAACCCCAGCCGCCAGTGGTGATATTTTAATTAATGGAAAAAAAACCCTCATCACCTCCCCCCAGGTGGCGATGCAAAATGGCATGGCTTTTTTAACCGAAGATCGCAAGGAAACCGGATGTTTCCTTATCCTTAATTGCCTTGAAAATATCCAAATGGCCCTGATCACCCGCGCCCAGGTCAATCGCGCCGGCTTTGTCCAGCAACAGGCGGTGACGCGTCTGGCCGCGGAATTTGCCGCCAAATTGCGGGTAAAAACCCCAAATTTACAAGAAATCGTTGAAAATTTATCGGGCGGGAATCAGCAAAAATTATTGATTGCGCGGTGGCTGCTCACCAACCCCAGTATCTTAATTTTGGATGAACCGACGCGCGGCATCGATGTCGGAGCCAAAGCGGAAATTCATCGCCTGATCACGCAATTGGCGGGTCAAGGCGTGGCGGTTTTGATGATTTCATCTGAACTTCCGGAAATCCTCGGCATGTCCGACCGCATCATGGTCATGCATGAAGGGCGCGTGAGCGGCTTTCTCAACCGCGACGAAGCCGATCCGGTTCGCGTCATGCAATTGGCGGCGCAATAAGGGGGCATTAACATGACAAAGCTTGAGGAAACCAAACCAGAAATCGCGGCCATTGCCACAACATCAACCAAAAAAACTCAGAAAACCTTGCCGCCCGAAGTCAGTATTTTTTTGGTGCTGATTACCATCGCGCTGTTGTTTGAAGTTTTGGGGTGGATTTTTCAGGGGCAATCTTTTTTGGCTTCGATTGACCGCCTTAAAATCATGATTTTGCAAGTCTCGGTGATTGGCATCATTGCGGTGGGGGTGACCCAGGTGATTATATCGGGCGGCATTGACCTAAGTTCCGGCTCGGTGGTCGGGGCGGTGGCGATGCTGGCTATGTCCTTTGCCCAAACCTTCGAATCGGCGCGGGCGATCTATCCCAGCCTCACGGATTTACCCGTCATTGTTCCCCTCGGTATCGGGTTGTTAAGTGGCGCGGTGGTTGGTTTTATCAATGGATGGCTCATTGCCTATACCAAAATTCCCCCCTTTATTGCCACTTTGGGGACGATGGTGACGGTACGCGGTTTTGCCAAATGGTACACCAGGGGACAGCCAATTTCTTTCCCGTCGGACAGTTTTGCCTTTATCGGCAGCGGCATGATGCCGGTGGTGATTTTCGCAGGGGTGGCAGTGATTTTTCATATTGCCATGAAATATACCCGCTATGGCAAATTTACCTACGCCATTGGCGCCAATCAACAAGCGGCGCGGGTATCGGGCATCAATGTCGAACGCCATTTGATCAAAGTCTATGTCATTGCCGCGATGCTGGCTTCCTTGGCTGGGATGGTGGTGGCGGCGCGGGGCCTTACCGCTCAATCGGGTATGGGTCTGGCCTATGAACTCGATGCCATTGCCATGGCGGTGATTGGCGGCGTGTCATTGGTGGGCGGGCGCGGTTCGATTATTGGCACGGTCATTGGCATGGTGATATTTGGGGTGATTATTTCGGGTTTTACTTTTCTTCGCCTCGATGCCTATTACCAAGAAATGATCAAGGGCGTGATTATTGTCGCCGCCGTCGTGATCGACATTTACCGCCAAAAAAAGAGACTTAAAAAATCATGATTTTTTCCGTTTTTTCTCCGGATGCCAATGGTAACGCCCCTGGTAACGTACCTGGTAACGCCCCTGGTAACGTTCCTGGTAACGCCCCTGGTAACGTTCCTGGTAACGCTCCTGGTAACGTTCCTGGTAACGCTCCTGGTAACGTTCCTGGTAACGCCCCTGGTAACGTTCCTGGTAACGCCCCTGGTGCCAGCAAGCCTATGCCGCAACAACCGCTCGGCGTTGCCCTGATTGGCACCGGCTTTATGGGCAAATCTATGGCGATGGCTTGGCGCAATGTGGCGACGGTGTTTGGCGGGGCGCATCCCGGTTTGGCAATTTTATGCGATCAAACGCCAGATTTAGCGGAAAGATTCGCCAAACAATTTGGTTTTGCCCGTGCCTCGGCGGATTGGCGGGCGGTGGTGGCTGATCCGGCCGTGGATGTGGTGTCGATCACCACCCCCAATGGCTGGCACCGCCCGATGGCGGAGGCGGCTTTGGCGGCGGGCAAGCATGTCTGGCTGGAAAAACCCATGGCCTTAACCTTGGAAGATGCCGAAGCCATGACCGCCGCCGCCGCCGCCCATCCGGGGCAAATCACCCTGCTTGGCTATAATTATCTGCGCAACCCGGCCTTCCAGGCGGCGCGGCATTTGGTGGCAAGCGGTGCCATTGGCAAACCCCTGCAATTTCGCGGGATTTATGACGAGGATTACGGGGCCGACCCAGCCCAAGCCTGGTCCTGGCGACATGCGCGGGCGACCGGCGGTTTGGGAGCCTTGGGCGATTTGGCTTGCCATTTGGTGTCACAGATGTTGGCATTGATGGGGCCGGTTGCATCGGTCACCGCCTTGACGCAAATTGCCATTCCAACCCGCCCTTCCCCCGACGGGGCAAAACCAGTCGAAAATGAAGATTCGGTCGTCGCCTTGATTGAATTTTCATCGGGGGCGCAGGGCAGTTTTGCCAGCTCACGCGTGGCGTTGGGGCGCAAATGCCGCCTGCAATGGGAAGTCCAAGGCTCTGAGGGCACGATTATCTTTGACCAGGAAAATATGAATGAATTTTGGCTGCATCGCCGCGGCGAGGCCGGATTCACCCGCCATCTCAGCGGCCCCGAACAACCGGATTTTGCCGCTTTTTGCCCGGCCCCCGGCCATAATTTCGGCTTTAACGAACAAAAAATCATCGAAGCGCGGGATTTTTTGTCCGCCATTGCCGGTGGAGCCGAGACCGGGCCGAATTTTGCCCAGGGCCTGGTGATTGAGCGCATCATTCATGCCATGGCCAGATCAGAAGGCCGCCCCATTATGTTGTAACAACAAACTGTCACAACGAACTGTCACAACGAACTGTCACAACAAACTGTCACAATCCCGTAATCAACCAAACCCCACCCCAACCAACCCAATAGGGAGTTATTAATATGACCGTCAAAATTGGTGTGATCGGCACCGGCGCCATTGGCAGCGACCATGCCAGGCGCATTAACCAGGTTTTAAGCGGCGGCAAAATCACCGCCCTCCATGATTTTTATCCGGCCTCGGCTGAATCGACCAAAACCCGCTTCGCCGCCGATGCCGAGATTTTTGCCAGTGGCGAGGAATTGATCAATAGCCCATCAGTCGATGCCGTGTTGGTGACGACGACGGGTGCCACGCACGAGGCCTATGTTCTGGCGGCGATTGCGGCGGGAAAACCCTGTTTTTGCGAGAAACCCTTGGCGACCACGGCGGCGGCGGCGAAACGCATTGTCGCGGCCGAAATTGCCGGCGGCCAACGCCTGGTGCAAGTTGGCTTTATGCGACGCTATGATGAGGGCTATGTCGCCTTGAAACAGGCGGTGCAAACCCAAACCGGTGCGCCCATCATGGTTCATGCCGCCCATCGCAACCCGACCGTGCCAACCAGTTATAATACGCCGATGGCCATTCACGACACGCTGATCCACGAAATTGACGTGTTTCGCTGGTTATTGGATGATGATTACGTCTCGGCTATGGTGACGTTTCCGCGCCGCGCCGCCCGCAGCCACGCCCAATTACGCGACCCGCAAATTGTCACATTGAAAACCGCCAAGGGGGTGGTGATTAACACCGAAATCTTTGTCAATTGTCATTATGGCTATGACATTCAATGCGAAGTGGTGGGCGAAGACGGCATTGCCAAATTGCCCGATCCCATGGCGGTGTCGATGAGATTGGCGGCAAAATTGCAATCCCCCATTCTGACCGATTGGAAAGACCGCTTCGTGGCCTCGTACGATGTCGAATTGCAAGATTTCCTGCGCGCCGCCGCCCGTGGTACCGCGAGTGGCCCCACCGCCTGGGATGGTTATATGGCCGCCATTGCCTCGGATGCCTGTGTCACGGCGCAAGAGAATGAAGGCCAGGCCATTGCCATTAACTGCCCGCCGCGTCCCGCACTTTACGCCTAAGGATATAAAGGGAATTATCATGCGTTTTGCCTTAAACCACATTGCCGTACCCAAACTAGGTCTCGAAGAATTTTTCGCCCTGGCGAAACGCCTGGGGATCGCCGAGGTCGAAATCCGCAATGATCTGCCCAATGTGGTGGATCATTGGCAACCGATAGCGGTCAAACAATTAGCGGCCAAAATGGGCGTGAAATTGCTCAGCATTAATGCCTTGTACCCGTTTAACCATTGGTCGGATGAATTGGCAGCCAAAGCGGTGAAACTTGCCGATTTTGCCGCCGCAGCCGGGGCTGATGCTTTGGTGATGTGTCCCTTGAATGAAGGGGTTGAAATTGCATTTAACGATCTCGTCACCGCGCTTCGGAAACTCAAGCCGATATTGGATGCGCGGGGGATTATGGGCTATGTCGAGCCTTTGGGCTTTCCGGTGTCATCCTTGCGCCACAAATCGGTCGCAATAGATGCGATCAAAGCGGCTGTTGGCGATGATGCACGGAAAACATTTAAACTCGTGCATGACACGTTTCATCATCACCTGGCGGGGGAGAAGGATTTTTACCCGGCATGGACCGGTTTGGTGCATATTTCCGGCGTTTCCGAGCCTAAGGTGGCGGTCACCGACATGCTGGATGCCCACCGCGTTTTAATTGACCGCCAGGATCGGCTGGGCAATCTGGCGCAGATTAAATCACTCCTGGCGGCGGGGTATCAGGGCGCGTTTAGTTTTGAACCCTTTGCCCAAGAAATTCACGCTTTAGCCAATCCTGAGGCCGCCTTGCGCGAATGTTTGGGATATTTGCGCGGGGAGTTGAATGTTTAGGAAGGTCTGAATAAGTCGTACTGACCCCTTCTTCCTGCTTAGGGAAAGTCCGAATAAGTCGTACTGACCCCCCCTTCCTGCTTAGGAAGGGGGGGATAGAAAAGCT
>JASGCR010000141.1 GCA_030054015.1 Candidatus Symbiobacter sp.
CCTTCCTAAGCAGGAAGGGGGGGTCAGTACGACTTATTCAGACCTTCCTAAAGAAAGTATGAACAAGTCCTTTTCAAAAGAGCCGCGTCTTTGCGAGCCAGCCGCGCTTTGCGCTTGCCTAACCCGTGTCGGTTCATTATTCTTGTGCATTGCTGCCGCGGGAGCAATAAACCTCAGGCGGCATGATGCGCAGCCACCCCCCCTGATAGATGTTGATTATGGGCAAAGTGACAAGCCCCCCTTTGGGATATATTAACGTGATGGTCGAGATTTTGCCAAAGAATATCTTCGGGCGTTATCCAGGCTTGCCCCACCCGCCCGCACCCAACGGGATATTTTGCACCAACTTGGCATAAGGGCAAAAGCTTGACCCCGTCAATCCATGTGTCGTTTTCCGTTTCAGCCTGGTGGCTTCTTGGCCTGGTTTTGCTGGTCGCTCTGGCATATTGGCTCAGGAAAAGGGCGTTGCGTCAAAGCGAAGGAAAAAATATTTATCCCCCCGGCTTCAATGATCCCTGGCGCAGTTTGGACGTGATCGATGTGGGGTTGATGATATTTGATGACACGGATCGGCTCGTTTTCATCAACTTGCCCGCCCGCCAATTCTTGCATCTTATCGATTTAGATGCCCCGCTCAAGACCAATTCTTCCCTCACCTATCACGACCTGGTGCTGGCCGTTTCATCCTCGCCCGTGGTTGATTTGGGCATGAACACGACCGCCGCCTGGGTCGCGGCACGCCGCCAAGGCCATGTCGCAACCCACAGTTATTATGATCTGGCCCTGCAAAGCGGCACCGTCTATCAAATCAGCGAAAATCGCTTGCCCGATGGCGGATGTGTGCTGGCCTGTAATGATGTAACCGCATCGCGCCACCGCGAGCATCATATCGCCCAGAATGCCCTGTTGTTGGCGAAAACCTTGGCCTCGATCAATGAGGGCATCTGTGTCTTTGACCGCAACCAAAGATTGGTGGTGTGGAACGAACAATTTTTGAATTTTTTTGGCTTTGCCGCCCGCCAAGTTTGGGTTGGTAAACTGGTCAGTCGTTTCGCCGGCTTGCCGGTCAGCCGCGACAAAACCATTACCCCCCAAGACAGCGAAGAATTCATTGTCGATTTCGACGCCAAGGCCGATGATGCGTTTGAATTTACCTTGCCCAATGGCCGCATCCTTGACGTTCACCGCCACACCAACCCGGAATTTTTGCTGGTTTACAGCTTTGTCGACATCACCACCCGCAAACATGCCGAGCAACAATGGCAAGCCGCCAAAGAACAGGCGGAAATTTCCAACCGCTCCAAAAGCGTGTTCCTGGCCAATATGAGCCACGAACTTCGCACCCCGCTCAACGCCATTATCGGTTTTTCCGAAATCATCGCCAACCAATTAATGGGCAAAGTCAATAATGACAAATATTTGGAATACGCCAAAGATATTCATATGAGCGGCCAACATTTATTGGGTTTGATCAATGATATCCTTGATCTGTCAAAAGTTGAGTCCGGCAAATTAGAATTGACCGAAGAAAATATTGACCTGATTAAATTAATTTTATCCTGTTTTCATTTCATTGAAGAGGGGGCGCATAAAAAGCAAATCAGTTTAGGCATTGTGCCCTCGGCCTTTCATCCCATTATCCGCGCCGATCATCGTTATATGCAGCAAATTTTATTAAATATTCTGTCCAATGCCGAGAAATTTACCCTGCCTGGTGGCCGTATTTTGGTCATGACCGAGTTTGATGACCAAGGAGATTTATGGATCATTATTTCCGACAGTGGCATCGGTATTGCCGAGGCCGATATTGACCGCGCCATGTCGCCCTTTGGTCAAGTCGATTCCAGCCTGGCCCGCCAATACCAGGGGACCGGCTTGGGGTTACCTTTGACGAAATCTTTGGTCGAAAAACATGGCGGAAAATTTACTCTCAACAGCATTTTGGGCCAAGGCACCGACGTGATCATACAACTCCCCGCCGCCCGTGTTGTGGCCAAAAATCTAAGTTAGAGGGCGTGATCAATAGGCATAATACTGTAGCCTGTAACTTTACACTTGACAGTTTAGGGAATAGGGAGTAACCTCATCATGAAAATCAGGAACATCCTGCATCGTGGCTTGCGCGATTATGTCGAATTTGGCGACCGGCGGGGTCTAGACCGAGCCATTATCCCAAAATTGACGCGGGTGATTTCCTTTTTGCAGGCGATGGCACAGGCCGAGGAACTTTATGACTTAAAAGCTTGGAAGGCGCATGTTTTAACCGGGGATCGCCGTGGCACCTGGAGCCTGTCCATCACCCGCAATTGGCGACTGACCTTTCGGGTCGATGGCAAGATGCTTGAGATTATTGACTTGAATTACGAAGATTATCATTAAACCATTTTAAGCCCAGGCTTAGATCAACCGAGGACAAAATGTATAGCGAAACCAAAGGCTTTGTTCTAGACACCCCCACCCATCCGGGCGAATTTCTGACCGAGGAAATCTTGGCCCCATTAGAACTGTCCGTCACGGCGGCGGCGCGGATTTTGGGGGTGACGCGGCCGGCTTTGTCGTCTTTGTTAAATGGGCGGTCAAGCCTGTCGGCGGTGATGGCGATGCGCTTTGAAAAGGCGTTTGGGTTATCAATGGCGACCTTGCTTTCGATGCAAACCGCCTATGACATTGCCGAGGCGCAAAAACACCGCGATGAAATCAACGTGCAACCGTATCAGTCGGGTGGCATGGCGTAGGGGCGGATATTTGCCCTTTATTTTGGTTAATCTTAACCGATTTTATCGGTCACATCCATGCGGTCATGCATGATACGCAGGATTTCGATCGCGGGCGGGTTGATGGTTTGAAAGTAAATATACTCCGCGTCCTTGAAAATTCGCCTTTACGACCCCCCTTCCTGCTTAGGGAAGGTCAGATTAAGTAGTAAAAACAAAAAAAGTGGCATTTGCGAGCGGTTGCATCGCAACCGCGAAGCAATCCAGTAACATCCTGAAATTGCTAGATTTTTCTGGATTGCTTCGCGGCTGCGCCGCTCGCAAATGCGCGGCTCTTTTGGCAAAAAAGTGACTTGTTCAGACTTTCCTTAGAGCTTGTGCGATAATTATTTAAAGTTGAGCTTTGTGCGTCTTCACCCGCCGCTTGCGTTAGCAAGCGAGAAGGGAATCCAGCTTTGACGCGCGTCTGCGCGTCAAAAATGAATTTTTTTGCTCGAAATAGACATTTCGAGCGGCTGGATCACCCGACTCGCCGCATAAATGCGGCGGCGGGTGAAGACGCAACTTACAATTAATATTATGATACTTAATTTTGAATCAGGCTCTTAGGAAGGGGGGGTCATAAAGCGGAATCCTTTAGGAAACAAAGTATACAAAACTCTATTTCGGCCAAATCGAGACTTGCCGGTTTTGTTATTTCAATGCGCCAATTTTCCGTTACCATATAACTATTTAACGATAAAATTGGGCCATAAAATTTTCAATGTCCTGGTCTGTCTTAAGAACAGTGACTTCCCCGCGTTCTGCCGCATCAATGCCAATCTGAATCTCGCGGCGGAGGGCGGCGATTTTTAACTGGGTGACCGAGTCTAACTCTGTTCCATGCGGCATAAGTTCGGGGGGCGTGTTCATTGCCATTTCTTTGCCAAAACCGTCCATGATTACCCCCCCTCCTCTGCGAATTTTCATCGGCTCATTTTATCACCACAAGCAAGACATCGCAAAGTAATTTTGCAGAGGAGATCGCCTCTCCTGGTGTTGCCCGCCCTTAACCTTAACCGATTTTATCGGTCACATCCATGCGGTCATGCAAGATACGCAGGATTTCAATCAAGGGTGGGTTAATGGTTTGAAAATAAATCACATGCCTAGGCCGCTTGATTTTATGGGCTAAGGATTTTTGGTTCGTGATTTTGAGGGGGCAGCTTTTCACCCTGGAATCAAAACCGTCGAGAACTGAGATTCCAAACCGATTTGGATTCTCCCGCAAATTTTTTATTGTCAGCTCGATAAGTGCTATATAGCGGTTTGCGGCACCTACTCCCCAAGTTTCGGATGTATAGGCAAAGATCTCTTCAAAATCTTTTCGTGCCGGAGTTGTTAAGAAACTCTGCCAATTTACAGACATTGCACGAAAATCTAACGATAAAATTGGGCCATAAAATTTTCAATGTCTTGATCGGTCTTAAGCAGGACCCCATCTCCACGTTCTGCCGCATCAATGCCAATCTGAATCTCGCGGCGGAGGGCGGCAATTTTTGCCTGGGTGGTCACGTCTGCGGCGACACCAGATAACGCGGCATCAGGGAGCGTGTTGATTGCCATTTCTTTGCCAAAACCATCCATGATTTAACCGCTCCTCCGATAAATTTCATCCCCTAATTTTATCACCACATGCGTGACATAGCAAAATAATTTGTCGCGGAGCTTACCACCCCTCAATACTTAAAAGGAGGAGCGTCAAAAAAAGAGCGTCATTACCCGCCGGACTGCAAGCGGATTGCCGCTTGCAGTCCGAGTCGGGTAATCCCCAGGCGTATTATTCCCCAAAACTCCTGGGGGATTACCCGACTCGCCTTATTCGTTCCACGAATAAGGCGGCGGGTAATGACGCTCCCTTTTTTGACACTCTTTGGCTGCGCGGCGGGGAATGACGTTCGTTAGGTGCGTCAACCCCGTGGGGGGCTCAATGCGCCACCGCAGCCGCCGCACCTTCATCGATCAACCGGCCGGTGCGGAAGCGATCCAGGCTAAACGGCGCGGCGATGGGGTGCAATTCGCCCTTGGCGATGGTGGCGGCGAACACATCGGCGGAGCCGGGCGTGGCTTTGAACCCTCCGGTTCCCCAGCCGCAATTGACGAATAAATTCGCCACTGGGGTTTTGCCAATGATGGGCGAGCGATCCACCGTCACATCGACAATGCCGCCCCAATTGCGCATCATTTTCATGCGGCGGAATTGGGGGAACAGCTCGCAAATGGCCTCAAGCGTATGTTGGTTGATGTGCAAGCCGCCGGTTTGCGAATAAGACCCATATTGGTCGGTGCCGGCCCCGATCACCAACTCGCCTTTGTCGGATTGCGAGATATAGGCGTGGATGGTGTTGGACATCACGACGCAGGGGAAGATCGGTTTCACTGGCTCGGACACCAGGGCTTGTAAGGGGAAGCTTTCGAGCGGCATCCGCACCCCCGCCATCGCCATAACGTGGCTGGTGTGACCCGCCGCGACGACGCCGATTTTTTTGGCTTTGATGGGGCCGCGCGAGGTCTCAACCCCGGTCACCGCGCCGCCCTGGCCGCGCAAAATCGCGGTGACTTCGCAGTTTTGGATAATATCGACGCCAAGCGCATCGGCGGCGCGGGCATAGCCCCAGGCCACCGCATCATGCCGCGCCGTGCCGCCCCGCCTTTGCAATGTTGCCCCCAACACCGGATAGCGCAAATCCGGGCGCAGATTGATGGGCGGGCAAAATTCTTTGACCTGGTCGGGGGTGAGCCATTCGCTGTCAATCCCGCCCAGTCGGTTGGCGTGCAGGTGACGCTGCGCCACTTGTTTGTCGTGAATGGTATGGGTGAGCATCATGACACCGCGCGGCGAATACATCACATTGTAATTTAATTCTTGCGCCAGCGTGTCCCACAAATTAACCGCGTGGTTATAAAGTTTGCCCGATTCTTCGAACAAATAATTGGAACGAATGATCGTGGTGTTGCGCCCGGTATTGCCGCCGCCGAGCCAGCCCCGCTCCAACACCGCCACCCGCGTCACGCCATATTTCCGCGCCAGATAATAGGCGGTGCCGAGGCCATGCCCGCCCGCGCCGATAATGATCACATCATATTGCGGTTGCGGCTCAGGGCTGCGCCATTGCGCCGGCCAGCCTTTATGACCGTTTAAGCCTTGTTGCAGCAGCGTTTTCCACGAATATTTCATTTATTTTCCCCAATTTGTCGCTCGATGGTTCATAGCATTTTTGGGACAAGGCTGCAATTATCTCAATCAAGGCGGTTATCACCCAACTTTCCAAATTATTGAGTCCCCCCGCCGCGCTAAGTAAAGAGTGTCAAAAAGAGAGCGTAAAAAAATGGAGCGTCATTACCCACCAGACTGCAAGCGGGAATCCGCTTGCAGTCTGAGTTGG
>JASGCR010000142.1 GCA_030054015.1 Candidatus Symbiobacter sp.
AAAAAAGGGAGCGTAGAGCGTCAAAAAAAGGGAGCGTAGAGCGTCAAAAAAAGGGAGCGTCATTACCCGCCGAAATATCCGTGGAACGGATATTTCGCGTCGGGTAATCCCCCAGGAGTATTATTCCTTAAACTCCTGGGGGATTACCCGACTCGGACGGCAAGCGGATTCCCGCTTGCCGTCCGGCGGGTAATGACGCTCTTCTTTTTGCCGCTTTATGGCTGCGCGGCGGGTAATGACGCTCTTCTTTTTGCCGCTTTATAGCTGCGCGGCGGTGCAGCGGGTAATGACGCTCTTCTGACTTACGCAAACGGCTCAAACAAGCCGCTCGGTTTGAAATAGTCCCGCACCAAGGCCAGGGTAATCGGTTTACGCTGAACCAAGGCCAATTCGTCTAAATCGCCCACCACCCGCCGCAAAGCCGCCACCGAACGCTCCGCATGGGTTAAAATATAGCCAATCACCTCAGGATTAACCTGGATTTGCCGGTCGTGAAAAAATTTGACCAACACCAAGGCCAAATTTTCCGGGCGCCATTCCGGCAAATGCACCACCGACATCGCCCTGAGCCGTGACGCCAGATCGGGCAAGGCAATGGGCCAGGCAATCGGGGCTTGCGGTGCGGTAATCAACAAGCCATGCGGTTCATGCCGCCGCGCCAGATCGGCCAAAATTCCCAAAAAATGAAACAGATTCTGTTCCGCTTGCGGCGATAATTTGGTCAGGGGATCAAGGATAAAATATCTATTTTGATCGACCAGGCGCGGCAATGATTCAAGCGAAAAATCTTCCGGCACAAGGTAAACGGACTTCGTGCGCAGCTGCCAAATTCGCGCCAGATGGGTTTTCCCGCTGCCCGCCGCTCCGACCAATGCCAAGCCATTGATGCCGCCATTTTGCCGGTTAAGATGAGGGGCATCCGGCGCGTCATGCGCCCAATCCACCAGGCACTGCCACACCGAAGCGTGATCTTCGGTCAGCAAAAAGGCCGATTCGGAAAAATCTTCCGGGCTGTGACCGTCCAGCAACAATAATTGTGATTTAGGGGCTATTTTCATGGCGGGGCGCGGATGTGCTGTGAAACAGGCTGCTGCGCAAATATTGTTCCAAGGCATAGCGCACCAAAACCCCCAAAATGGCGGCCACTGGCACCGACACCAAAATCCCCCCCAAGCCGAACAAGACCCCTCCGGCCAGCAAGGCAAATATCATCCAGGCCGGATGCAGCCGGACTTTGTTGCCGACCAAAAGCGGCTGGAAGATATAGCCATCCATCACCGCCCCCAGCAGAAATATGCCCACGACCCCATATAAAACCCCGCCGCCATTGCCGTGAAAATGCACCATGGTGAGGATGATCGACACTCCCGCGCCGGTGGCGGTGCCAAAAAACGGGATAAAGGTCAAAAATCCGGTCACCATGCCGATCAATAACCCCGATGGCAGCCCCACCAACATCAAGGCCGTCCCGTAATAAATCGCCATGACCAGCGAAGACAGGGCCTGGCCACGGGCAAACCCCAGCAGCACATCATTGATTTCTTTGGCTTTGGCCCGCACATCCGCGACATGCTGGCGCGGAATCCAGCTGTCAATATGGTGAATAATCAGCGGCCAATCACGCAGCATATAAAACGACACGATGGGCGTGATCACCACCAACAGCACCAAATTCACCACCGCCAACCCATTCGAGATGACATCGTGGATAATCGCCCCAATACTGGACCAAGAAGTATGGCTGGCTCTGCCGGTGACTTGTTGCAAGCTTTGGATTTGGCTTTCGGGAACGCCAACATGCGATTGAATTTGGGTATAGGCCACATCAATCGTGCGCAAGATTTGGTCGGCAAAATCGGGCAGCAACGTCACCGCCAGGGCAAATTGTTGCTGCAGCAAAGGCCACAACATCACCGCGATCAAGGTGAGCATCGAAAAGGCAAAGCCCAACAGCAGCAAACTCGCCACCCCCCGCGAAATGCGCCACCGCGCCAGACGATTGACCAAGGGGTTCAGGAAATAGGAAATCGTGGCCCCCAGGCCAAAGGGCAATAAAATGGCTTGCAACCGCCAAATCAGCACCAACAACAACCCCCCCACCGCCAACCAAAAATAAATCGGTCGGATGCGCGTTGTCACGGCGGATAAGGCACTATTATTTTCGTTCATCGTTCACGGACACCAGGTTAAAAATACGACTAAGATAAACGCCCCCGCTGCTTAAGGTCGTCACCGCGACAATCAGGATAAACCCAAACAAGACCCGATCTAGGATAAAATCCGGCATCAGATTCTCCCAAGTTGACGCAAAGGCCTGGTGCGGAAAAGCTTGGGACGAAAAAGCCTGCGACGCCAACACCAACCCGACATAGATAAATTGCGCCAAACTGTTCAGTTTGGAAATCAGGGCGGGCGACACGGTGAGCGGACGATGGGCGGTATGAAACAACATCACCGCGCCAATAATCATCGCATCCCGAAACACCACCAAAATCACCAACCAGACCGGAATCAAACCTTGCGTTCCCAGCATGACAAAAACCGCGACCAAAAGCAACTTGTCGGCAATGGGATCAAGATAGCTGCCTATCGTCGTACGGGCATCGAGCAGCCGCGCCATCATCCCGTCCAAGGCATCCGTCAGCGCGGCCAGGCAAAAAACATAAAACGCCAAAACATAATTAAGATCGGTCAGGGCCCAAACCGCCAAGGGAGTCGAGCATAACCGCGCAAATGTCAATGACAACGGGAATAAAGTTAAAACCGACCGCAATTTCATGGCGTGGCCCCAGGCGTTTGGGGGGAATTGGTTTGGGGGGCTTGGGAGGCATTGGTTTTGGGGGAATTTTTGCCGTCAAGTATGACGAGTTCGAGACCGTCCTTGGTTTCATTGACACCCAGACCGCGCTGGTTAAGCGCCCCGCGCAAGGCGGCCAGGCCGCCGACAAAATCCACCAAGATGACCGACCGTCCGTTGGATATTTCTTGGATGTCATGGCTGCGGATTTGCGGCATATCGCCCAAGATTTGCTGCAGTTTTAACCAATCATCGAGATTGGTCACCTGGCTGAGCATGGCCATCTCGGCCAGGTCACGGGCGGCCAAAAGCGAGTCGCGTTTCCATGCTTCATCAAGGGCATTTGAGAGCAAACTCATCGCGCGGTGGATACTGCCTTCATAAGATTCACCTTCTTGCAGCGTCATGGGGTCTAATTTCACTTTTTCGCCATTTATAACCAGGCTTAGGCCGTAAATTTGCCCGTCGCTGCTAGGTTCGATCAACACCAAGGCCAGGCCTTGATAATTGCCGCGGGCCAGCGTGTTGCGAAAAATACTGTCGCTTTTGCGGATCAGTTCCTCTTGGTCTTTGGGGGGGGTGGTCACCATATCGGGGCGCGCCACCACCCATTTTTGCAAGACCCCTTTCTGCCGCGCCGTCCGCCAGGCTTGCCGCCACGGGTTGTTGTCATCAAACCAGCCCGCATTGGACGAATTGGATGAATTGGACGCATTGGACGCATTGGACGCATTGACCGCGCCGCTCCCCGTCCCCTCCATCACCGGCAGGACCAAAATCGGGCGCGGGCTGGCCTCGGCCAGGGTCAGCCCATTGGCTTCTAACAAATTGCGTACCGCCACGGGATTGAACGACACGGTCAAACGCCCCGCATAACGCATGGGGGCGACATATTCGTCATCCACTTCAAATCCGGTGACCATGGCGAGAATTTCTGCCTCATCCGGCATGGGCAGGCGGGCATGGTCGCTCGCCAGGGTCAGACGGCGCAACAGCATGGGAAAGGCGCGTATTTCGCCATCGGCAATCGCGGTATCCCGCGCTTGCCCAGGATCGCTGTCGGTTTTATTGACCCAAATATCGCTGACGGTAAAAAGCTCGTCTTGACTGCGGCTGGCCGCGAGGGCTGCTCCCGCCGAAGTCAGTCCCAGCAAAGCCAGGCCTAAACCCAGACTTAAGCCCAGGCCTAAACCCAGTCTTAAACCCAGGCCAGCTGCCCTAAGCCGCCGCAATCGTGCCGCATGAACCGGCTTTGGCCCCGGTTGCACCGTCCCTGGCCAAAAAATTGCCCCCAACATGATACTCTGCATTGCCATGCCTCGAAAATTAGCCTAATTCTGTGGTGTCGCGTCGTGACACCGATTTCGTGGTATTTTGACACCATCTTTCTATTGCTCTATCTATATAACCCATGCCTTAGGAGTTGTCACCATTAATAGCCCTACTTATCGTCAAGCCGGCGTGGATATTGATGCGGGCGACGCATTTGTCGAAGCCATCAAACCCAAAGCCAGCAGCACCAAACAACCTGGCAGTGCCGCCCTTTTGGGCGGATTTGCGGCCTTGTTCGACCTTAAACAAGCCGGTTTTAGCGACCCGCTTTTGGTGGCAAGCACCGATGGGGTTGGCACCAAATTAAAATTGGCGCTTGACTGTCAAAGCCACCATAATATTGGCATTGATCTTGTCGCCATGTGCGTCAATGATGTGTTGGTGTCCGGGGCCAAACCGCTCTTTTTTCTGGATTATTTTGCGACTTCCCGGCTTGATCGCGCCGTCGGATTGCAAGTGATTGACGGAATTGTCGCCGCCTGTCGTGAAACCGGTTGCGTCTTGGTGGGCGGCGAAACTGCCGAAATGCCCGGCCTGTATCATCCTGGCGATTACGATGTGGCGGGCTTTGCCGTGGGGGCTATCGAGCGCGATTTGGCGAGTTTTCTCGCCGCCCATCCGCCGCAAATAGGTGATAAAATCATTGGTCTGGCCTCATCTGGCCTGCATGCAAATGGTTTTTCGCTGGTGCGCAAAATTATCCGCGATGGCGGGTTTGATCTCAGCCGCCCCGCCCCCTTTGCCACGCCCGCCCAAAATTTGGGGCTGGCCTTGCTCGCGCCCACGCGGCTTTATGTCAAACCGCTTTTGCCGCTGCTTCAGGCCAAAAAAATCCGCGGCCTGGCCCATATTACCGGCGGCGGCTTGGTGGGCAATATCCCGCGCAGCCTGGCGACGGGTACGGGGGTGCATTTAGATGGCACGGCCTGGCGGGCCGATCCCGTATTTGGCTGGCTGGCCCAGCAAGGGGTCGCGCCAAGTGAAATGGCGCGGGTGTTTAATTGCGGCATCGGCCTGGTGGCAATGGTCGCGGCTTCCGACAGCCAAGCGATTTCAACCCATTTGACCGAACAAGGCTTTGCCGCCCAGGAAATTGGCGCGGTGGTGGCCTGGGATGCAAATTCGGCGCGGCCCCAGGTCGAGATTTCCGACCTGGCCGCCTGTTGGGAGTAACCCAATCATGGCAGAACCCGCTGGTTTACCTTCCTGGCCTTTGGATGCCTGGCGTTTGGCTGTGCTGATTTCGGGACGTGGCAGCAATCTTGAGGCTTTGTTGCGGGAATTTCCGCCCCATCCGCCCCGCCCTGCCCATGCCGCCCCGCCGGAACAACCCGAACAACCCCAACAACCCGCCATAAGCATAAAATTGGTCATTGCCAATCGTCCCGATGCGGCGGGGTTAAATTTCGCCCGCGCTGCCGGAGTCGCCAGCCAAATCATCGACCATCACGCTTTCCCAAACCGCGCCGAATTTGATGCCGCATTAGATGCCACTCTGCGGCGGCATGAGATTAATCTGGTCTGTTTGGCGGGGTTTATGCGTTTGCTCACGCCGGAATTTGTGCGGGCTTGGCAAGACCGCCTGATCAATATCCACCCCGCCTTGTTGCCGCATTATAAGGGGCTACATACCCATCGCCGCGTCTTGGCGGCGGGCGAGCGCGAAACCGGATGTACCGTCCATTTCGTGCGTCCCGCCATGGATGAGGGGCCGATCATTGCCCAATCCCGCGTGGCGATTTTGCCGCATGACAGCGAAGACAGTTTGGCCGCCCGCGTCTTGGCGGCCGAACACCGGCTTTATCCCCTGGCCGTGCGTCAGATTTGCGGGATCAATCGTGGCGATTAACGTTGCCGCGAAGAGCCTGGTTCAAAGTTATTTCTTTTATACTCCGTGTCCTAGAAAATTCGCTTTTATGACCCCCCTTCCTGCTTAGGGAAGGTCTGAATAAGTCTAGTTTTACCCCCCCTTC
>JASGCR010000143.1:0-1806 GCA_030054015.1 Candidatus Symbiobacter sp.
TTCCCCCCCTTCCTAAGCAGGAAGGGGGGGTCAGTACGACTTATTCAGACCTTCCCTAAGCAGGAAGGGGGGGGGCGAAAGACTTATTCGGACGTGCCGTAATTAGGAAAATTGACGGGAGAATTTACGGGGAGATTCTGCCATGAAACCATTATTTGCCGGCATAAAAAGCCGTCCGCTTTATACTGGCGTGGCGATAGACCACGCCGCCAGCCACCATATCTGGGCTGTCGAAGGCGGGGGGGTGAGCAAATTACGCGCCATTTTAACCGGTGACGCGACCCATCTGCTTGCCGCCAGCACGATTTTGGTGACGGGCGACCAGGCCGCCGCGACCTGTGAGTTTTACCATCAAAAACAGGCCGATAGCTGCCACCACATGCAAACCGTGCAAAATTTGGTGACGCGGCTGGCGGTGATGCTGTCAACCGCCCGCATGGGGCTTCGGCTTTATGTGCTGGGGAGCGAGGATTTTATCGGCCAGGTGGCGGCCACCGCCCAACGCCAGGGCATTGATTTCGATGATATGCGTACCGAACAATGCGGTTCCTTGGCAAGGCTTGTGCAATGCGTCCATTGCAAAGGCATGATTGATCACGTCACCACCAATATCGTGCCGTGTCCGCATTGTGGGATTCAATTATTTGTGCGGGATCATTATTCGCGGCGGTTGGGGGCGTTCCAGGGCGTCGCGGTCAATGCCGAAGACCCCAGCGCAATCCCCACCATCGAAGAAATTTATAAATAACGTGAACGGGAGTCGCCATGTCCAGCCTGTCCGCTCAGTTTACCGTCCGGGTCGCCGCCATTACCGCGGTTGCTGCCGCCATTAAACGCTTTCGCTTGGTGAGTGTGGGGGAGGCCTTGCCGCCTTTTTCGGCGGGATCGCACGTCACGGTGACCATGAAAACACCGCAAGGCCGCACCATCCGCAACAGCTATAGCCTCATGGGCAACCGCCATGACACCGCCCAGGGCTATGAAATTTCCGTGTTGCGCACCCAAAATTCGCGTGGCGGCTCGGAATTTCTCCATGATGCCGTCAAACTTGGCAATGAATTGACCATGAGCGGCCCCAGCAATCTTTTCCCCCTCGATAGGCGCGGCAAAAAATTTGTCCTCTTGGCGGGCGGCATTGGCATCACGCCGATCATGGCCATGGCCGATTATTTGTCCGAACAAAATCTGGCCTTTGAATTGCATTATGGTTTTCGTAACCGTACCCATGCGGCGTTTGTCGATGAATTGGCGGCACGTTATGGGGCGCGACTGGTGCTGTATGAACAAGATCAGGGGAAAATGCTCCCGATGGACGATATTTTGCGCCACCAAAAATTGGGAACGCATCTCTATGTCTGTGGCCCGGCGGCCATGATCGAATCGGCCTTAGCTGCCGGACGGCGGGCGGGCTGGCCCGAATCGAGCCTGCATAGCGAGCGTTTCCAAGCGGCGGCGGGCGGGGCGCCGTTCCAGGCAATTTTGACTCGTTCCCACCAAACCATCACGGTCGGCGAAACCCAAAGCCTGCTCGAAGCCGTCGAAGAAGCGGGGGTTTCTGCCCCCTATCTCTGTCGCGGCGGGGCCTGCGGCCAGTGCGAATGCCGGGTTTCGGCGGTAGACGGGGTCATCGAGCATCACGATCATGTTTTATCCGAATCCGACCGCGCCCAGGCGCAAAAAATCATGATTTGCGTGTCGCGGGTCAAGGGGAAGTCTATTAGCCTGGATTTATAGCCTTGGGTGCGTTTTCACATCCCGCCGCTCTTAAAATAGAGCGTCATTACTCGTCAACCAAGAGCGTCAAAA
>JASGCR010000143.1:1906-5944 GCA_030054015.1 Candidatus Symbiobacter sp.
AGGGAGCGTCATTACCCGTCAACCAAGAGCATCAAAAAGGGAGCGTCATTACCCGTCAACCAAGAGCATCAAAAAGGGAGCGTCATTACCCGCCGGACTGCAAGCGGGTATCCGCTTGCAGTCCGAGTCGGGTAATCCCCCAGGAGTTTTAAGGAACAAAACTCCTGGGGGCTTTCCCCCGACCAATGTCTTACGACATTGGCGGGGGACAGGCCCCGACAGATTTATGCCGCCTCGCGGCAAAAATCTGCGGGTAATGACGCTCCATTTTTACGACTTCTTCAGGCTTTCCATAAGAAGGCCGCTTCGCGTCAGTAGCTTTAACGGAGGAAAAAATGGCACTCGATTTCAGGCAAGAAACATTCCGCGATGATTTCAGCTTTCGCAATAGCCCGCACGCCATAAGCCGGTTTCCCTTTCCGTTTTGGGAAGACCAATATATGTATTCGATCAATATCGAACCTCATACCGCGGGAAAGCCTGGATCGGTTTATGAATTCCCCATCGATATTGACGAACATTATCTCGCCGAAATGCACGACCGTGCCTTGGTGTTGCGCGAAGACCCGCTGCGCTGCCAATCCTTGCCGCATATGATCACCGCCGAGTGGGATTTGCTCGAACTTTTGATGGAATCGCTGGCGCGTGATTATCCCGACCATTTTGCCCTGAGCCGCGATGGCGACCATTGGCATTGGCGCAACCGTCCGATGAAGATCGAGCAAAAATTCACTTTTGGCAATGTGGCGACGTTGCCTTATCCCCCGATGGAATACATCACCCGCCAATGCCAGGGCGATTTTTGCTTGATTGATCAGCGCGAGGGCAATTTATGGCTGGATGCCGGCATGGTTACGACCCAAGCCGATTGGTCGCTCGATTTTGATCTGGGCATGAATTTCATGGAATGGCACGGCCCGGTTCCCATTGCCCATGAAATTGGCGTGATGGAGCGGGCTTTGAAATATTTGATGGCGATCCAGGTGGGGCGACCGGTGCGGCGGCTTAATTGGACGATGACGATCAATCCCCGCCTCGATACCAGCCCGGAAAACTACCATAAATGGGGGGCGGATCGTCTGACCGTCACGCCCGCAAATGTCGGCGAGAAACTCCATTTGCGGGTCGAGGTGCAGGGTTTGTGGCGGTTGCCGCGCTCCAACGCCATTGTGTTCTCGATTCGCTGTTATCTGATCAGCATGAACGAATTGGTCACGGTGAAAAAATGGGGGCGGCGGCTGCCCCGGGTGTTAAAATCGCTGCCCGAAGACATCGTCACGTACAAAGGCCTGACCCGTTACCGCCAGACGGCCATAGATTGGTTGGCGCGTTATGACGATGGCGGGGTCACCAGCTCTGGCGGTGATCCCGATTAGGGGGGCGACGGATTCGTGTTTACGAAAGGATTAATTTATGACTCCCTTAACCTATTTTTTGCTCGGCTTTATCACGGTTAGTGGGATTTTGACCTATGTGGTGCGCAAGATTTCGACATAAATGCGGCGGCACGCCCAAGGAAGGTCATTCCCCGCCGCCGCTAAAATCAGGAACCGTTTTTGATGTTATCCTCGCCAAAAAACACCTCTTTGGCATGTTGCGGCTTTTTGTGAATCGCCCCCCGTTTCGCCCGAAACTCGATAATTTTCATCACATTATTAAACTGGGCCGTAAATTGAATTTTGGGGTCTTGCAAGGTTTTTAGCATTAAATCGACCGGCAGCGAATCCACCGCGTTTTTGCGGTAACTCGCCAGGGCCGCCGACGGATCGTTTTTAATGATCGAAAAGGCATCGGCCAGGGCCTGGTTAAAAGCCAAGATAATTTTGGGATTGTTGTCATGGAATTTACTGGTGCTATAGGCCATGGCGGTGGTGGTTAAGCCGCCCCATAAATATTCGGTGCTATAGATCAGACGAATTTTGGGATTTTCTAATTCATGCAGGGCATAAGGCATCAAAACGAAATGCGCATTCACGCCATATCTGCGACGCAACAAGGCGTTGACACCCTCTTGGGTTGAAATCGGGAGGAGGATTTTACGCAAATGGTCATATTTGCCTGGGCCAAACACTTCTTCTTGGTACAATTTCAACAATTCCGAGGGCAGCGAATATTCCGTGTCGAGAATGGCAATGCGGTCGGATTCGGTAAAATCTCGGATCGATTTTATGGCCGGATTGCTGCTGGTTAAATAAAAGGGGAAAGAAGATATGGCCGAAATGCCTTTGACTTTTTGGTCGGATGGACCCGATGTCGCCGCCCAGATTTGCGCAAACACCGAAACCCCACTGACGGCAATTTGCACCACCCCTGATTTGATGCTCTCCGCCACCGACTCATCGGGAACCGAGGCGTAATCAATGCTGAGATTAAGTCCCAAGGCGGCGGCACGTTTTTCAACCAATTGCTTGTCTTGCATGACGAAAAGCGGGAGGTCGGCCATGTCATATTGATAAGATATGACCAGTTGGCGCGGCGCGGCGGCGGCGGTGGTGGCGGCGGTTTTGGCCACGGCCTCGGCACCGCTCTGAGCAGCGAAGCCCCCCAAAGTGATCACAAAGCGCAATCCAATAAACGAGATAATATTCCGAATCTTTGCCAAAAATTTCATTTTCTGTTCCTCTGAGGTTGGCTGGGGTGAAGGACAAACACACGGCACCGTCGCCTTAAACTCCAACTGAAACAGCCAGCGGCCAAGGTAACGACAAGGATCGATTTACGCGCTTTCAAACAATCGGGTGAGGACGAATTCACGATGCCCCAACGCCTCGGCGGCGGTCAGGCGGCCATTGGCGGTACGCAACATCATATCGAGCAATTTATCCCCAGCCGCATCCAGGGTCATTTCCCGTTGCAACAGGGCCGAACTGTCGACGTCAATATGCTCCGACATGGTGCGGACGGTACGCGGATTGGCGCAGATTTTAATCACCGGCAGAATCGGATTGCCGATGACATTGCCTTGACCGGTGGGAAAGAAATGTACGACAAAGCCCGATGCGGCGCATAACGTGACCATTTCCGCCGCCGCCGAGGACGAATCCATGAACCACAGGCCGGGGCCGGTGGGCATTTCGGCTTTGTCGATCACGCCATCGACCAGGCATTTTTTGCCGATTTTTTGGATGTTGCCGAGGGCTTTTTCCTCGATGGTGGTGAGGCCACCGGCGATATTGCCCTTGGTCGGTTGCGAATCCGATAAATCGCTGGTTTTGTGGCGGTTGATCATGGCTTGGTAGCGGTTGAACATGGCCATAAATTGGTCTTTGACCGCCGGGGTGCGACATCGGGCGGCGACAATTTGCTCGCCGCCGGTGATTTCGCTGGTTTCGCCAAACACCAGGGTGCTGCCCAGGCCGTAAAGTTTGTCAAAGGCATTGCCGACGGTGGGATTGGCACCACAGCCCGACGTGGTGTCGGATTCGCCGCATTTGGTCGAGACCCATAATTCTTTGAGGTCAAACGCATCGCGGGTCAGTTCGGAGGCCCATTGCAGAAGTTCCTTGGCTTTTTTCGAGGCCCGCATGATCGTGTCATGGTCGCCATGGAGTTCGATCGAATAGCCAAAGACCGGCTTGCCGGTGGCGGCAATGCCGTCGGTGATTTTTTTGGTCCAACCCTCTTCGATGCCGACCACAATGACGGCGGCGACGTTGGGATTGCTGCCCGTGCCTATAAGGGTGCGGAAATGCAGTTCCAAATCGGCACCAAATTGCAGCCGCCCATAGGGATGCGGCAAGGCCATCACGCCCTTGATATTGTGCGCGACCGCTTCGCACACCGCATTGGACAAATCATCGACCGGCAATAAAATGACATGGTTGCGCACGCCGACGCGGCCATTTTCGCGCCTCCAGCCCATAAATTTTTGCTTAAGGTTAAACATTTTTTTAAGTTCCTTATCGTCAAAGTCTCTGACCTCCCCTCCCTACGGGAAGGGGAGGTCAGCGTGGGTTCACCGATTTAGAGCCCCCCCTTCCTAAGGAAGGGGAGGTCAGCGTGGGTTCACCGATTTAGAGCCCCCCCTTCCTAAGGAAG
>JASGCR010000144.1 GCA_030054015.1 Candidatus Symbiobacter sp.
CATTGATGCTGTTGGAGAGCCATCCACATCATCAAATGCGGGTCTCTTTTGGCAATAAAGTGACTTGTTCAGAGTTTCCTATAGCAGATACCTCTCTGGGGGATACCGGAACAAATGAGGGATGAGCCTGTCGATTGCGTCTACTATAGGAACCTCTGAACAAGTCCCACAAACAAGAGAATCGCATTTGCGGGCGGTTGCATCGCAACCGCGAAGAAATCCCGAAAAATCCCGCAATTTCAGGATATTACTGGATTGCTTCGCCCGCGAAACCGCGAAACCGCGAAGCCGCCCGCTCGCACATGCCCTGCTCTTTTGGCAAAATAGTACTTACTCGGACTTTCCTTAAGGTGCGCGGCGGGGAATAAGATGCCCTGTTCGTTGGCTTTGCCGGTGAGGGTACCAATGGCGCAATAAGCATCAAAACTGCCCCGCCCAGGATGCATTAACCGCCCTGCCCCCGATTTCAGACAAGCATTGCGGAAGCTAATCCCATCCCCGCCGCCGTAAGGCGGACGGTGCGGGGCAAGACGCGCCTTTGCGCTTCATAATATTCTACTTATTTTGATTCAGGCTCTAAGCAGAAAAAGGGGGGGGTTAAAAGACTTGCTCAGATTCTCCTTATTTAATCTTGCGCGGCATAATTTTTGTTGGGGCCGATGGCGACGCGGGCAGAGTCGGCTTGGTAATGGATTGCCAGGTCAAGCTGGGTTTGATTCGTGGGTCACCGCCAAAATGGGGGCATTGGGTTGATCGCCTTTCAATTTTTTGGCGCGGGCTGGTTTTGGCGCGAATGAAGGGAGCGGAATCTCGCGGGCCGCGATTAATTCTCCGTCACATATACGGTTAAGCATATCTTTTTGCGCCGGTTCCAACTGAAGCACCCGTCCCAAGACATGCAACAAATCGAGCAAATCGGTGGTATATTCGGGCAGCCAGTGATCGGGTTGAATCTTGCCTAATTCGGATGGGGTGCGGCGGTCACCCATGATGGGTCGTTCGCGGTTTTTGCGGCGGTATGAAAACCATTGTTTGACGATTTTTTTGCCTGACACGTCATAATTCCACATGGCGGGTTGGACATTTTCAATCACCCCGTCGCCGACCAACAACCATTGTTTTTCGGCTTGGTAATCAATTTTATCGGGGAATTTTTCGGGCGAGTCGGGGATCGGCTTGTCACCCGAATGGCGCGGCGCCAGGTGGGCGGGCAGGCGCGGCGGGGAATGAGGGCGATCCGTGTCATTGTAAAAACGCTCGCCGTAACAATGCAGCCAGATGATTTCCTGGCCCAATTCCACCGCCTGGTGAAATAATTCCGGCGAGCGGGTGAGCGGAATGCGGAGGCCCGGTTGTTGCAAATCGGCCTTAAATTTGTTGGTATAGGCCGGATGGGCGGCAATCGCGGCAATATAGGCCATGATTTTTTCACCCGATATTTTTTCCCGATAGATTTTTTCTAACGTTTCCCGCAAGGGTTGCGAGATATTCTCGACAGTTGCCTCCGCATTTTGCCAGAGGGGGAAAACGCGGCCGCCACTTTTTCCCCTATTATGATCTATATCAAGTAAATGTGAGGCAAATGTAATTGCAGCACCATTAACGGTGGAATTCTTTATTGGTGCTGTCAGAAATATTTGATGCTCTGAATAGGATTGCCATATTGCAGGGCTAGGACGATTAATTAGTCTATTGTCTGGAATTATGTACTGACGGTCAAATGAGCGGAATGAATAAGCAATAGGCGATAGACATTCTTCATTTTCATTTACTATGCTTATAAAGCGTTCCCTATGTCCAAATAAGTCATGCTTTATAGTTTTGAAAATTGTCCGATCGCCATTCGGATGAGGATGAAATAAAATATCTTTTTTATTCAAGTCATTTTCTGAAATAAGCCTTTTCCACCGATCCACCAAGGATTTAACATCCGGTGAAAAAGGCCACACTCGACCAGGCATTACACCCATATAGTTATTAATAAAAATTGAATCTAAGCTTTGGAAATTTGCCCAAATTTTTGACATTTTAGGCAAAAAAGGCATTCTCCAATTATCATCACATAATTTCCAAAAGCCATCGCCAAGCTGAATAGTATCCAGGTAGTCAAATTTTACCTTCTGTAAACCTTTTGGTAATTCGCGATAATAGACTGGTGCTGGGCTTTCATTATCATGTTTCGGGAATCGTACTGCCAATACAATACAACAAGCTTGCTGTACATCAGGAAAAATGCGATCTGGAACATTTGGTTGGTGTCCTTCTGGAGTACAATTTATCACCCAAATTTCATCGGCATCTCGCCGCAAATCGGCTCGCATTTTCTGAAAACCCTTACCATCCAAGAAACCAGCCATGGAAATAAAACACACCAAACCCTGGCGCGGGGTGGTTGGCATACCGTCCAAAATCGGCTCACCGCCAAATACTTTCCAACTCGCCCACCGCCAAAAATAGACATAGAGATTGCTTAATTTATGAAGATGTGCGCTGATGCCCCATTCTTTCGGGGCATCTTTCCAAGCTGCAAGAGGCGCAATCACACTTTCACGACTTCCACCAAAATTTGTTCTCCCTTTAGAGTTTAAATCATGATCGTTAAGAGTTTTAGGCCGAACGTAACCACTTTCGACCCAGGCTCCTTTGCCTTTGGCTTGTTCTTTATAGGGGGGATTGCCGATCACCACACGGATGTCTTCTTTTAATTTGATTTCATTGGCTTGGTTGCGGCTTTTGACCAACACGCCGCGTACGCCGGGCAAATTGCCGACATAATTTTCCGGGTCTTCCAGGGTATTGTCTAAATAAAGTCGCAGATGATTTTCGGTCAGTTTCTCGCCAATTACTGCCGAAAATTCGCTTAATAACCGCGTTTGCGCCACCACAAACGGGCCAAATTGAAATTCAAACCCGATCATGCGGGTCAGGGCGGCCTTGACCGCCGATTTGACGCTGCCTGCCCCCTCGGACGCTGTCACACGCTTGGCAATGTGGCGGATAATGCCGAGCAAATAGGTACCCGTCCCCATCGCCGGATCAATGATTTGCACCGATGGTGCGGCCAAACCTTGCGATAGATTGAATTTTTTGGGATCGCGCAGCGTGTCATCCACCAGGC
Organism: Candidatus Symbiobacter sp.; assembly: GCA_030054015.1. Lineage (GTDB taxonomy): Bacteria > Pseudomonadota > Alphaproteobacteria > Elsterales > Elsteraceae > JASGCR01. The sequence continues at coordinate 3,119 of JASGCR010000144.1, forward strand.
GGATCATGTTATTAACGATTTCCGGCGGGGTGTAATATGACCCGGTGCTTTTGCGCAATTTGGCATCATAGGCCGCCAAGAAATCTTCATAAAAATAAAGCCAAGAATCATCGGTTTTGTCGCCAAGATAATCCCATTCAAAACCTTCTAACACCCGCCTGAGGGTACGCAGCGACACCGCCAACATACGGTTGACCTCGTCATCATCGCTGATATAACGCAAAGCCGCGCCGATAAAAGAATTTTGTTGGGCCAATTCACGGGCAATGGCCGGAAAATCCAATTTCATATTGATTTTGCCGACTTTGGCCAGCACCAAGCCAAAAGTCACCGCCTGGGCAAAACTATCAGCAAATACGGCATCATCGGATTCGGGGAAGAGTAACTCGCGCCATTCTTGGTGCAACATATCAAGACCGCGATGGCCGGCTTGCATATTCTCGGACAATTCGTCGCGCAAAAGACGGCAGAGTTTGGCACATAATTCCGCCAATTCCTTGACGCTTTGAGGCGGTTCGGGGTCCCAACCGTAAAAATTTTGCAACAAGCGGGAGAGTGCGGCGGGTGCTTTGAGCGTCGGCTTGGCACGGGTAACATCGCCCTCTAACCGCACAATCGCATCAACCAACACACCATAACGCCACAGGCTAAATTCGTTGCCATCGGTGTAAATTAAATTAGGAATTGATTTTAATTTTTCCCATTGTTCTTTGTCATGCGAGTTGTTAAAGCGGTTGGGATCGGCCCCCTTGCCCGGTGCTTTGATTTCGACATAGCCCAATAAATCATGGCCGCGACTTATGGCAAAGTCCAAGCGCAATTTCAATTCGGATTTGCGGTGTTCGCCCACCACGGTAATTTTTTCGCCACGCTTTGCTGGGGCCGCCTGATCCATTTCAATCAGCAAAATTTCCAACGGGCCGCGCAATTGGTCTTCGGGGTCACCGGTTAGTGTAGGATTGGCGAATTTCGCCGCCACCGCGCGGCCAAAGGCAGCAATGTGACTGTCAAAATCGGACAGGTAGGTTTCAGACCGAGTCATGGCGGATTGCCCAATTTTATTAAGGAAATAGGCTACTTAATTGCGTTAATTAATTATTCCTTCAGCAATTTAAGTATCTATATAGAGCCCCATAAATTGGCAAGCATTATTTGATGAATTGGTTTCGCCACCATGCGACAACGCCCCCGGTGAAGAAAACGAATCGCGGCGGGAAGGGAGGGAATTTTTGGCACTTATCCAGACTCCCCCTACGGCGCAACCCCGAATCCGCTGGCGACCCCGGTTGATGGCGGCACGGCGATGGGGAGGCTGTCGGGTTTGGTGGCCCCTTTGGTGAAATCATTGCTCAGATTGCCGACCGTGGTTTGATCGACATTGATGGTAATGCCTGACGGAGCTTTGGCCCCGGTAATAAGCACATTATACAGCATCGAGGTGGTATCGGTACCGCTAATCGCGGTGCCATTATATTTCAAGCCGGAACTGGCGAAATTGATCGCGCTATTGCTCCCGCCGGTGAGGGTGGGCAATTGGTAATTCTTGAGATCGCCGCCCAGGGTCAGGCCGGTATTGGCACCCAAATTGACCGTACTGCTGGAATCGAGGCTCAGTTTGGCGGGTTTATAATCGGTCGGATTCGCCGCCGATGCTCCCGCCGCAAAATTCACCGTCGCACCGGTGCCGGTAATCGCCGAACCCTCTGCCACCGCATTCAGGGTCACGGTCGCGTTGGTGACGGTGACGTTGGTGGTGCCGCCATTAAACCCTTGCGGCTTAAAACCGGCCAGGTAGCTGCCGGTCACCGTGATATTGGGAGCCGAGACGCTGGTGCCAGTGTCTGTCCCCCCCAAAGCCGACACGCGATTGCCGCGACCATCGCTGAAATTGCTGTTTTGGATGGTAAAATTTTCCTTGGCGGCGAGATTCGACATCCCGGCATTCGGCACCATCGCATTATTGAGGGTGACATTGTCGCCCGTAAGTTGCAACGGAGTGTAATTATTGGGGGTCTGGCCGCCGGGCGCGGTGGTCGTGTATAAAATCGTGGCGGTAAAGCCCCTGGCTGGAACCGTAATGCCGCCCAAATCGACACTGGCAATCGACACATTATTAATAAGGATATTATTGGTGCTGACAATGGGATTATTGTTATTGTCTAATTTCATATTGATATAAACCGCCGCTTGACCGGGTTGCAACGGCCCCGCGACTTGGGTGACGACGGCTTGTTTCAAATGGTCGCTGGGGTTCAGATTTCGGGTGACAAAATCGCCCAGGCCGGGGGCATTGCCGTTGTTCGAGAAACTGGAATTGGCAATCGCCGCCCCGGTCAGGAAATATTCCTGGGCAATAATGGCCGCGCCGGCTTTCCAGACCAGGCCATTGGGATTGACCAAATAAAACGCGCCATCCGATTGGATCACGCCGGCAATGGTTGAGAAATTGCCCGCCCCCACCACGCGGTTTAATGTCGCGTTGCCGGCCCCGACCTGGAATTTAAGCGTATTGCCCGCCGCCAGGTTGAATGATTGCCATTCGATGATGGCGCGCGCGGTGGTTTGGGTGATGGTCATGGTGGTGCCACTCGGCGCGGCGGCGGCTGCGATATTGGGGCCGCTGGCGGTGCCGCTGACCACATTGCCGCCGGAGGGGAAACTGGTCGGGGCGGGGGCGGCGATGCCGGTGCTGGCGATTAGGAGTGTCAAAGCGGCCAAGGACACATATGCCATAAATGGATATTTATTCACAGTATTAAGCCTGCGCATGTTGGGTCTCCTGAATTGCGTAAACTCGTCATTATCCGCCTGGTAGAGCGTCAAAGAAGTAGAGCGTCAAAGAAGTAGAGCGTCAAAGAAGTGGAGCGTCAAGAAAGTGGAGCGTCATTACCCGCCGGACTGCAAGCGGATTTCCGCTTGCAGTCCGAGTCG
>JASGCR010000145.1 GCA_030054015.1 Candidatus Symbiobacter sp.
CTGTTGGAGAGCCATCCACATCATCAAATGCGGGTCTCTTTTGGCAAAAAAAGTGACTTATTCTAACCTTCCCAAAAAAGGGAGCGTCATTACCCACCGCGCTGTCCGTGAATAACGGACAGCGCGAGTTGGGTAATCCCCCAGGCATATGGGGAACAAAACTCCTGGGGGATTACCCAACTCAGACTGCAAGCGGAAACCCGCTTGCAGTCTGGTGGGTAATGACGCTCCTTTTTACAGATGCTCCAGGGCCGACAGAATCTCTTCGGTGACTTTTTTGGCATCGCCAAACAGCATCATGGTGTTGTCGCGGTAAAACAGCTCGTTCTCCACCCCAGCATAGCCAGTCGCCATTGATCGCTTAATAAATAACACGGTTTTGGCTTTTTCGACATCCAAAATCGGCATACCGTAAATCGGGCTTTGCGGGTTGGTCTTGGCGGCGGGGTTGGTGACGTCATTGGCACCGATGACAAAGGCCACATCGGCCTGGCCAAAATCACGGTTGATTTCTTCCAATTCGGCGACATCTTCATAGGGAACATTGGCCTCGGCCAGCAGCACATTCATGTGACCGGGCATCCGACCCGCCACCGGATGGATGGCGTACCGCACGGCAATGCCGTCTTTTTTTAGCACCGAAGCCATCTCGCGCAAGGCATGTTGGGCCTGGGCCACGGCCATGCCATAGCCGGGGACGATGATCACCGAACGCGCGTTTTTCATGATAAAGGCGGCATCATCGGCACTGCCCGATTTCACCGGTTTGTCGCTGGCACCGCCGCCCGCCGCCGCCGCGCCGCCTTCGGTGCCGAAACCGCCCAAAATCACGTTAAAGATCGAGCGATTCATGCCTTTGCACATGATGTAGCTCAGAATCGCTCCCGATGCCCCGACCAAAGCCCCGGTGATGATCAAAAGATTGTTTTCCAGCGTAAAACCAATCCCCGATGCCGCCCAGCCGGAATAGGAATTAAGCATCGAAATCACCACCGGCATATCGGCTCCGCCAATCGGCAATATCAACAAAAATCCGATTAAAAATGCCAAGCCAATCAGCAAGGCAAAGGGCAACATGTCCGGCGTCACCACAAACCACCCGCCGCAGCCAACCAGGGAGAGGCCCAGTAACAAATTCAACGCATGTTGGCCGCGAAACACCAAGGGCTTGCCGGTGATGAGGCCTTGTAACTTGCCGAATGCCACCACCGAGCCGGTAAAGGTAATCGCCCCAATCGCCACCCCCAGCGACATCTCAATCCGGCTTTGGATTTTAATGCCATAATCCGCCAATAAATGAAACGAATCGGGGGCGTTAAAGGCCGCCACCGCCACGCACACCGCCGCCAAACCGACCAATGAGTGAAAGGCCGCCACCAATTGCGGCAGTGCCGTCATGCGGATTTTAAGGGCTATCACCGTCCCAATCGCCCCGCCAATCACAATCCCGCCCAAAATATAGCCGTAACTCATGACATTAGGCTGGGCCAAAGTGGTCAGAATGGCCAAGGCCATCCCGATCATGCCAAACATATTGCCTTGCCGGGCCGTGAGGGGCGAGGATAATCCGCGCAAAGCCAGAATAAAGAGGATGGCGGCGATGCTGTAGGCCAGCATAGTTAAATTGGCACTCATGGAGGAAACTCCCAAACCCATGATTATGGGCGATGTAGGTTTGATGTCTGGTTAATCGGGAAGTAATTTACGGGTTGGCTCAACGCGGTTGGCTCAACGCAGTTGCGCTCAACGCAGTTGTTTCTTTTTGAACATTTGCAACATGCGTTGGGTGACGATAAACCCGCCGAAAATATTGACGCTCGCCAAAATAATCGCGGCAAAGCCCATGAGTTTCGAGGTCGACATCAGTTCCGGCCCCGCCGCGACCAAGGCCCCAACAATAATCACCGACGAAATCGCATTGGTCACGCCCATCAGCGGCGAATGCAGGGCGGGGGTGACTTTCCACACCACATAATAACCAACAAAACATGCCAACACAAAAACCGTGATTCCATATAAAGCGGGGTCTATATTTTCCATGGGAGCGTTCCTTTAAGCCTGTTAAAGCCTGTCGATAAAATTACGTATTACGCTGCTTCAGACGGATTCTTAACCGTTACATTTCCGCCCGTAATAAAAGAAGCCATAATTGAATGGCTGTTGCCGCAATTGCTGCATACCAAGACAACAAATTGCCCAAACCCCACCGGGTCAGTGCTTTTGTTGTCGGGCGCAACCGTCGGCATGTATTCAATATTGCTTGAAATTGCCCATGATTTTTCACCGCATACATTGCAATGAAAATCTTTTTTTACTTTTTCTTTTTCCCAAACGCTGACGCGATTGATAAGCTCTTTTGTCGAAAGCCCAATGCCTGGGCCGGTAATTTGAACAGGTGAATACATTTTCAAGACTCCTTCGCATTAACTCCGCCTTGTTTGTTCCGTATTTACACGAATCATACTCTAGCACTTTATAGAGTTATAAATTTTTTTTCATCATTCTAAATAACTCGGTTGATTTAGGAATTGGCATGACCATTCGTGGTTCAGTTTGCTTACGTATGGTTTCGACCAGGTTATCTTTTCGCTTTTTATCCTTGAAATAAAAATACGCCGTCAATATCGCTCCGGTAATAATAAATGCGCCATAAACAACGATAAAAATTGAATAGAGAAAAGCTTTCGCTGATAAACTTTTGTAATCTGAAAGTTCACTAACTGCCTGGATCACAGAGGGTACGACTCCCAAAAATGCCCCAAAAAACAGATAAAACAACTCCTTAGATGAGAAATTCCTTGATTCAGTCAAAGAATCAAGCTGCTCATTTGATATACTCAAATAAAAAACGCTGTTATCATACATGTGTTTTACCAAAGGATTTTCACCATTTTGATCTGATTCCTTGGTATTTTTTACGTTCCCTAATGCCATCCAATCCCCCTGAATTTTTTCTTGGCTTAACCCGCTTACGCCCTCACTTCCCCACAAAATTCGCATGTACGGTCTGGCCATTTTGGGTAAGCAAAGTGGCCTTGACAATTTCATCCTCAAGATTGATTTTCAATTGCGGCCCGCCCTCGGCTTTAGCATCGATCAGCGGTGTCATAAACGCCAATAAATTGCGGGCATAGAGCGCGCTGGCATCAAAGGCAATCCGGCCTGGCATATTGGCATAGCCCAAAATTTTCACGCCGTTATGTTCCACGATTTTACCGACCGATGATAACGGGCAATTGCCGCCTTGTTCGACCGCCAAATCGACCACGACCGAGCCGGGTTTCATCGAGTCGACCATGGCCTCCGTCAATAACACCGGGGCTTTGCGGCCGGGGATGAGCGCGGTGCAAATGACGATGTCTTGCTTTTTAACCGTCTCGGCAATTAATTCGGCCTGTAATTTTTTATAGTCGTCGCTCATTTCCTTGGCATAGCCGCCAGCGGTTTCGGCCTGGCGGCTTTCGTCGTTTTCGACCGCGACAAAATTGGCCCCCAAAGATTGCACTTGCTCCTTGGTGGCGAGGCGCACATCGGTGGCACTGACCATCCCGCCCAGCCGTTTGGCGGTGGCAATGGCCTGTAATCCAGCCACCCCCACCCCCATCACCAACACCCGCGCGGGGGGGATGGTACCCGCCGCCGTCATCATCATGGGAAAGGCGCGGCCAAACACGGCGGCGGCATCGATCACCGCGCGGTATCCGGCCAGATTGGCTTGGCTTGACAACACGTCCATGGTTTGGGCGCGGGTGATGCGCGGCACCAATTCCATGCTAAAAGCGGTTAATTTGGCGGCATTGAAGCGGGGCAATACCCCGGCCTGATACGGGGCCATGATTCCCAACACCACGCAGTCGGCGGGGATTAATTTGCATTCGGCCTCGGTCGGCGCATGTACTTTCCACAGAATCTTGGCATTTTTGAGGGCGGCTTCGGCATTGGCGGCAATTTCAGCCCCGGCGGCGCGGTACGCCTCGTCAGGATAAGAAGCGGCCAGGCCGGCTCCGGACGCGATGGTCACGTTCAATTTCAATGCTGCCAATTTTTTAACCACTTCGGGGGTGATGGCAACCCGCGCTTCATCGGTTTGGCATTCTTTGATAATGGCGATTTTCATCGTGATTTCATCCTCATATTCTCACGTTTTGAGCGGAACGCACGGGGGTGTCCATCGACCTAGCGGACGGGATCAGTCTGCCGATAGATCACCAGTGTGCTTGATGCTCGTCCAAGAATCAAGTAACTTGTAAATTGTGTAATGGGAAAGATCATGAATCATGGTAAAGTGGGACTTCAAGGCATTTTGCTTGGGCGTGATGTTGGGGTGTTTTGGGCTGGGCGGGGGGCAGGCTTTGGCGCATCCGCATATCTGGATTAACAACCAAATCAGGCTGGTTGGCACGGGCGGGAAAATCAAGTCGATTGAGGTACAGTGGCGGTTTGACCAAGTTTACTCCGACCAAATCCGCAGCGAATATGACCAGAACCGCAATAATAAATTCGATGCCGATGACGTCAAAAACATCCAAAGCAACAGTTTCAATCATCTCTCGGAACGCAATTATTTTGCCCATATTTTTGTCGGCAATAAATTTATGACCGGTTTTACCATTGCCAAATTTAATGCCGCCATCACGAAAGACGGTGTTTTGTATGATTTTACCCTCAATTTACCCAATGCCATTGATCCGTCCCAAGGCTCGTCCCAGGGTTCGTCCCAGGCACCGGTGACGATTGGCTTTTACGATGACGAATATTATGTCGATATTGCCTATAGCGACAAAGACAGTTTTAAGTCCGATTTCGCCGCCGCCGCCAATTGTAAGTTTGACATCGTACCCGATATGAAACACCCGATTTATGGCGGCATGTTTAACCCCAAAGTATTAAGGGTATCTTGTGGTAAATGATAGGTTCACGATAAATGCTTAGGCGCGTCCCATTTCGGATGACAGCATGGCCGGATCGATGCCCAATTTGCCCAAAGCGCGTTTCCATTTTGATGCGACATCGCCGCCAAAGATAATATCCTCATCGGCGGCGACGGTGAGCCAGCTGTTGCTTTGCAATTCCGATTCCAACTGGCCTGGCCCCCACCCGGCATGGCCCAGGGCCAAAATATTGCGGGTTGGCCCCTTGCCTTGCTGGATGGCACGCAACATATCGGTGGTGGCGGTTAGGCCTAATTTCCGGCCTGAATTCGGAGCAGAATGGGGGTCGGATATTTGCCGTGGCGGGTTGGCGATGATCAAGGTGGCGGATTCGATATGGTCGGCGGTGTGCAGGACGAACCCGCGGCTTGGCTCGACCGGCCCGCCGATGAAAACCGGGCGATCCTGGTTGGAATTTGAGGGTTCAATGCCGAGTTCGGCCATTAAGGAGTCGTAATTAATGCTGCTGGCCAGGCGGTTAATGACGATTCCCATCGCTCCCTCGGCATTGTGCGAGCAGAGATAGATCACGGCGCGGTGAAAGCGTTTATCGCTTAATTGCGGCATCGCCACCAACAGCGTCCCACTAAACGAGCCTGGCGGGATCGAAATCGCGTTTTTTGGCTCCGGCATGGTGTCGCGTAATTCGAGACCGATCGTGCCTGCCGTCAATACGTCTAATTTGCTGAGTTTTGTCATCCCTTATCCTTTGTCGCCGGACGCAATTGGTAAAGATGCTTTCTGGGTCATGGTAAAGAATCAGGATAGAATGCGGACAATCCAACTGTAAAGATTTTTCTTGCGGCATCGTGCCGCCGCGATACGGTAGGTCTGAACAAGTCGTACTGACCCCCCCTTCCTGCTTAGGAAGGGGGGGATAGAAAAGCTTGAATTTTTTGTCAAAAAAATTCATAGCTTTTCTTGGGGGGGTTGGTGTAATGCGTTGATTTTTCTAATAAATTCTCAATGTCACCAACCCCCCCTAGCTCCGCTAAGGGCTTCGCCCTAAGCGGAGCTTTCCCCCCCTTCCTAAGCAGGAAGGGGGGGTCATAAGCGTTTCTCGACTTGTTCAGACCTTCCCTAAGGAAGG
>JASGCR010000146.1 GCA_030054015.1 Candidatus Symbiobacter sp.
TCCTAAGCAGGAAGGGGGGGTCATAAAGCGGAAATCATTTGGAAACGGAGTATATAAACTTTTTTTGACATTTTCAGGCTTTCTTTCCTAAAGGAGCTACAAACCCAGTATGGTGTCCCCCCCACGCCAAGAATTTCGGGTTGCCGTCATCACCCGGTTAGGCCGCGATGGGTCGATGCTGGCCGAGACCGTCGCCGCGCCCGCGTCGCGGCACCAACCGTCCAAACCTGCTCAACGCTTTCACATCGCGCCCGATCCGGCGATGCCAAATCGTGCCAAAATAGGCGACCAGGTTTTGGTACAATCGGTTTTGTCCGATCCGGGCTTGGCCTGGTCTAAAATCGCCGCAAAATCGCAAAAAAACCAAGCAAAAACCCAAGAAAAGACCCAGAATCGCGCCCGCCCCGCCCGTCTGATCCGCATCTTGCCGCGTGCGGAAAAATATTTCTTGGCCCAATTTGAAAAATTTTCTCCCGCGTCGCGCAAGGATGAACGACGCCAAACCAAAACCAAAACCAAGCCAGGCGCAAAAACGCCCCCGCCAGAGACCGATCATCCCCGCAGCGATGCCATCACGGGGCAGGTGCGGCCCATCGCACGCAACGACACCTCCATTTGGTGGGTGGCCGAATCCGACCGATGCGGGGCGATGCCGGGCGACATTGTGGTGGCCACCGCAAAATCGGCGCACCAGGCGGCGATCCACGAACGGCTGGGCCCCCTCCAGGCCCCCCAAGTTATCAGCCAAATGATGGTGAGGCAATTCGACCTGCCCGCAAGCTTTGCGCCCGAAATTCTGGCCGAGGCGGCGGCTTTGGCTCCCCCACCCCTCGCCCGCCGCAGCGATTGGCGGGACAAAATTTTCGTCACCATCGATGGGGCGGATGCCAAAGATTTTGATGATGCGGTGTGTGCCGCGCCGGTGGCGGGCGGCGAAAATTATCATTTATGGGTCGCCATTGCCGATGTGTCCCATTTTGTCACCCCCGGATCAAAGCTTGACCAGGCGGCCTGTGAACGCGGCAATTCGGTCTATTTTCCCGATTTGGTGCTGCCCATGTTGCCAGAGATTTTGTCGAATGATCTCTGTTCCTTGCGGCCAGAGCAAGATCGCGCCTGTTTGGTGGCGGAAATGGTGATTAATCCGGCGGGCGAGACCGTCCATAGCCGCTTTGTGCGGGCGGTGATTTGCTCGCAGGCCCGCCTGACCTATGACGCGGTCGAAGATTATTTGACCCAAGCCCCCGATGCCCAGAATGCCCAGAATGCCCAGAATGCCCAGAATGCCCAGAATGCCCAGAATGCCCAGAATGCCGCCGTTTTTCCCCCGCTTATCGCCCAGGCCCTGTCCCATCTCAGCGAAATTTACCGGCGATTGTTGCGGCAACGCCGCCAGCGTCAGAGTTTGGAGTTAGAGGTGCCGCAGCCGCTCGTCACGCTCGATGCCGCCAGCGGGGCGGTCACGGCGATCCGGCCCCGCCCCATTTTATCCAGCCATAAATTGATCGAGGAAATGATGATCGCGGCCAATCAAGCCGCCGCCAAATTATTGCATCAGTGCAGCCAAACCGCGTCGAGCCAGGAAAAATATTTAGGGAAAAATTTGGGGAAAACGCCGCCGCTTTATCGCCGCCACGATCCGCCGCCGCCCGAAAAACATCAGGCTCTGGTGGTGGCCTTAAAGCAATTTCGCTATCCCGCCGGCACTGGCGGCAGCGTCCCCAGCACGAAATTTTATCAGCATTTGCTGGCCCAGGCCGAGCAAAAAGGGCAATCGGGCCTGGTGAGCCGCCTGATCCTGGCGGCGCAGTCGCAAGCAACTTATCATCCCGCGCCGCAAAATGACGAGGGCGTTGGTCATTTTGGCTTGGGGTTGGAATTTTATTGCCATTTTACCTCGCCGATACGCCGCTATGCCGATTTGGTGGTTCACCGCGCCTTGATTGAATGTTTGGGTTTGGGGGAGGCATCGCCGCATGATCCCCGCCAAGATGCGCCCGTCCAAGATACCCTGGCTCAAGATACCCCCCTCCAAAAAACCCTACCCCAGGACGCCCTACCCCAGGACACCCTACCCCAGGACACCCTACCCCAGGACACCCTACCCCAGGACGCCCTGGCCCAGGACGCCCTGGCCCAGGACGCCCTGGCCCAGGACGCCCTGGCCCAGGACACCCTACCCCAGGACACCCTACCCCAGGACGCCCTGGCATTGGCGAGCCATTTGTCGCGCTGTGAACGCCGCGCGATGGCGGCTGAACGCGGGGCCAATGACCGTTATCTTGCCGCCTATGTCGCCCAACGCTTGGCCGAACAGAGCCTGACCGCCAATGCGCCGCCGCCGCTCAATGCCGTGATCCGTTCGGTCACCAAATTTGGTTTGTTCGTCACGCTGGTCGATTATGGCTGTGATGGGTTGCTGCCCATGCAGGCTTTGCCGCGCGATTATTATCAGTTTGATCCGGTGAAATCCTGCCTGGTGGGCGAGCGGCATCATCGCATTTTTCGCCTGGGCGATGAGATGCGGGTGCGGTTGGCCGATTGCGACTTGCTGAGTGGACAAATCAGCTTGCGCCTGGTATGAAATTTGCTTGAAATTGGCATAAAGTTGCATAACCCCCCGCGATAAATTTCGGCTTTGGGCAAAAAGCTTGTTTGAATGGACGGGAAATTTCTCTATAATTATGATTCTGTGTTATAATTTGCGCGGCGGCCACGTGCGAAGCAGCTTAAGGTTTGATTAAGACGAAAAACTCTCTGCCCCCCTCCCGACCGGAAGCGGGGGTAAAGACGGAAAATTAGGTTGGCGTTATGATTCTTACCTGTCCCAATTGTCAGACACGTTATGTCGTTGACCCCAATAAACTGGGGCCGTCGGGTCGCAGTGTGCGCTGCGACAGCTGCCAGCATAGTTGGTTCCAATCCGGCGAAGTCACCCCGCTGCCGCCGCCGGAAAATACCTACCCGATTTCCGACGACCTGCCGGATGTGGTGACTGAGGATGATTTAGAGGACATGTTCTCCAGCATCTCCCACCAAGTGGGCGAGGGTCGGCGCGATTTGCGCGATGCCTTGCGCACTTATTCGGACCAGGACGGGCGGGTGGGCGAGCGCAAATTTTCGCTCGACCGATTTCATTTCAGCAAATATGTCCCAGGTTTCGTCTATGCGATTTTCGGCACCCTTAACCGCTGGAAATATACGGTGTTGGCTTGGGGGTTTTTCTTTGCCGTGGTGATTGGCGGGGCGCAAACGCTGTATCTTAAACGCCAAAGCCTGGTTAATTTTTGGCCGGACATCTTGCCGCTTTATGACAAATTGGGCATTCCGGTGCAACCGCCCAATTTTGGCCTCGATATTCCCGAAGTCAAAGCCGCCCGCGATCCCCAGACCCAGGCCGTGATTCTTGAAGGGGTGGTGGTGAATATTTCCGCCGTGCCGCGCGAGGTGCCGCCTTTGCAAATTTCGGTGCGCAATGCGATGGGGGATACTCTCCGCAATTGGCCGCTGTCACGCAAAGTCACGATTTTGCAGCCCGCCGAACGCTTTCCCTTTAAGACCGAATTGACCGATATTCCCAATGAGGGTACTTTGCTTGCCGTTACCTTTGTCACCAAGTAAAGTCCGCCCGGTTGCCCCGTGGTTGCCCCGTGGTTGCCGCCAAATTTAATTTTAGCCTGGATTAATGCCAACATGACTCCCGTTCATAAAGCCAAACGCTGCCTGTTGCTACGCCTTGTCCTCTTGGTTTTACTGGGGAGCAGTGTTTTTGGTCTCGCGGGCGGGGCGGTGGCGGCGCGGTCGGGCGCGGACACAATCCTGGACGCGCAAACCTTGCTGCGCGATGTGCTTGAACGGGTCAGGCTGTTTTACATCACGCCGGTCGAAACGGCGGGTTTGATGCAAACCGGGCTTGAATCGATGCTCGCCAGTTTGGATGCCGAATCAAGTTATTTGCCGCCGGGTACCCCGCCTTTGAAAAACACCGGTTCGCTCGGCGACATCCCGGAATTGGGACTCATTGTCACCTATGCCGATGGCATGTTGGTGGTGGTGTCGCCCACCGATTACGGCCCCGCCAAGGATGCTGGCATTCGCCCCAAAGATCGGCTTTATGCTTTGGGACGGACGCCGCTCATGGTGACCTCGCTGTTTGACGGCGTCCGGCAATTGCGTCAAGCCCTGAGCGACCTTGCCGCCAATAAAGCCGTTCCGGAAACCCAATATCTGACATCCTCCCCCAACAAAGCCACCCCTGGCGGCAAATCCTTGTCCTTTATCGTGCAGCACGCCAACCAAACCATTGAAACCATCGCCATTACCCCCGATTTCGCGGCGGGCGCGGCAAGCGCGGCGGGCAAAGAGTCCGGCCCCGCCGTGACGGTCAGCGTGCAAAACCCGAATGAAGCCGATGGCAAAAAGGGGAAAATTGTCGTGATTCGCCTGGCCCGCTTGCCCAGCGACACGGCAAAACAGGTGGAAGATAAAGTCGCCGCCCTCGGTCAAAATTTTGCCGGGGCCATTCTTGACTTGCGGCGTCTGGCAGGTGGCGATTTTGAAGCCGCCCTCGCCACCGCGAATTTATTTGTCGAGAGTGGCGTTCTGGCCAAGGTCAAACGCCGCGAAGAAGCCAAAAACGACAGCGATAAAACCGATAAAACCGATAAAACCGCCAATAATAAAAATGTGACCAATATTATGGCCGAATCCAAACGTCACTCCAAAATTCTGGCCCGGCCTTTGCCGGTGGTGGTGTTGATTGATGAGGGTACCGCCGATGCGGCCGAGTCCTTGGCGGCGGCGTTACAGGGCAATAAACGGGCGGTGCTGGTGGGCGGCAAAAGCTTTGGCCGCGCCACCTTGCGCAGCCAGGTCGCGCTCAGCAATGGCGGCAAGCTGATCTTGGCGACCGGACGTTATTTAACCCCCGATGGCAGCGTGATCGAGAAAACCGGCCTGACCCCCGATATTGTGATCAGCAATCTTCCCCCGCTTGGGGATAAAGACGCGCCATCCGGCCCAAACCCGGCCAATAAAAAGGCGAAAAAACCGGTGAAAGACGCGACCAAACCCGCCGCCAATAACGATGCGAATAATATGGCGGCGGCGGATGACAAACCGCGTGATCCGCAAATGGAACGCGCCCTCGATATTGTCACCGGCATGGCCTTGTATCGCGGGCAAGCGGGGTAATTTTTTCGGAGTTTGCTCAAGGAGAAGGTCGCTCGCCATGCCCAAAATCTATGTGTCGCATGTTATTCCGGCCCCGGCCGCCGATATATGGGATCGGATTCGTGATTTTAACGCCCTGCCGAGTTGGACGGATTTCGTGGTCGAATCGCGGATTGAACAAAATCGCCCCGGCGACCAAATTGGCTGTATCCGCAATTTCACCCTCACTGACGGGTCGCGCATTCGGGAAAAATTGCTGAGCCTGTCGGATTACGACATGAGTTTTAGCTATATGATTTTAGAAAGCCCGCTGGGGCTTGAAAATTATGTGGCTTGCCTGCGCTTATGTCCGGTCACGCAAAATAACCAGTGTTTTGCCGAATGGACCGCCGAATTTACCGCCCCGGCAGGACGTGAAGATGCCCTGGCCCGTTTCGTGCGCGACCAGGTGTTTCACGCCGCCCTGACCAGCCTGGCGGCAAAATTGAGGGCGTGAGATTGCCAAAAAGGGAGCGTCATTCCTACCCTTCAATATTAAAAGGAAGGGCGTCATTACCCGCCGGACGGCAAGCGGGAATCCGCTTGCTGTCCGAGAAGGAATATCCCCCAGGAGTATTATTTCCACAATACTCCTGGGGGATTACCAGACAGATTTATGCTATACTCTGTTTCCAAATGATTGCCGCTTTATGACCCCCCCTTCCTGCTTAGGAAGGGGGGGATAGAAAAGCTTGAATTTTTT
>JASGCR010000147.1 GCA_030054015.1 Candidatus Symbiobacter sp.
TAAAGTTGCCGCCGCTTTCACTTACGCGGCGGCTTTCGGCGGGTAATGACGCTCTGGCTAGCCGATGATGGGTCAATGCCAGCCCAAATCGTCATTATCGTAATTGCGAGCCGTGCCATATGAGGGAGGAGCGCGGTAATTATCGGGGTAATAATCGGATTGCGACTCAGGGTTGGCGGCAAAACCAATTGAAGGCTCCCCGGTGTTCTTTGGCTCAAATGGTTTAACTTGGCGGTATTGAACCGCTATCCCATCGTCTTGGATACCCTCGGAGGCCAGGCCAAACAGCCCCGCCATCGCCACCAGAATCGCCCACCAGGCATCGGTGGCCAGATCATAATTCACCAGGCTGGTCGTCAGCACAAACGCAATCGCGGCGAAGGCAAAGGCTTGTAACGTACCAGGCAACCTGGCCGTGCGGAGCGTCACCCACAGCACCAGCCCCACCATCATTAACGCCCCGCCAATCCCAAGATCATACCAAATTTGCAGCATTTGATTATGCGGGTAAAAATGAAAATCCGACCCCATTTTGTTGAGATAAGTATATTTGCCGCCCGTGGCATCAGCAAGGCTTAGGGCGCGGCTGCTGCGCCACCCATGCCCCAAAAACGGATGCGCCAAAAGGCCACGATTGGTCAGGCGCCAAATTTCCAAACGCACCAAAAATGACGGCTTAAAGCCAAATTTGCTGAAATACGCTTCGTAATGGGTTAAAAACTTCACCCATAAAGGCGTCGTCAGAACCACGCCGGTAATGAAAATCCCCAGCAACCACCGCAAAACCACCGGTTTGACCACCAACATCGCCGCCAGACTAAGCAACAATACCACCACCGCCAGCCCCAAGGCGACCCGCGCGGTACTGTTGCTGGTCACCGCGGCAAAGGCGAGCAATTCAAGCCCCGCCACCACCACCCAAAACCACCGCCGTTGCACAACGAAATAACCCAAAACCGGGATCAGCAACAGCATCAAATTGGTCACGCCTTTGCTGTAACTATTGATGGATTCACGGCGTTGCACAATGCCTTGCAGCGGCCAATCCAAAAACCAATCCAGGCCAAACAGAACAAACCCCACTCCCCCCGCAATCACCATGATCTGCATCATTCGTTGCACCCATCGATTGGTACAGACCGACATGGCGCGAAAGGCATTAATTTCCGCAAGCCACAGAATGGCCCCCAGAAAAATCGCCGCCTGAACCAAACTTGCGGTTAAATTTTCAATGGGATTGGTGGTACTCCAAAAACTGGCGGCCGAGGCCCACAGACAAAAACCCAAAGCCAACAGCACCAGCCACCAATCAAAAACACGCCGCAAACCATAGGCCAAACGCCGCCCAAATACCGCCAGCAATAGGATGGCGGTACCAAACACGATCCCCGCCGCCCAGGCCCCGGACACCAAGCCCAAGACCAACAGGACAGGATAAATCAGCAAAAATACCACGCCGCGATTACGGAAAGGGTGGTTGTCGCGGCGGGTGGAGAGGGAGGTTTGGCTCATACACTAATGTTCTGCAAAGCATGACAGGCTTAGGCCTGTTTGGGGGAATCGTCCGTTATTATGGCACAGAAATTTGGCAATGTCCAAGTTACCCAGCATCCCCGGCATCAATGTTCGAATTGCGGTACATTTTTTGCCGCCGGGCGATGGTCTGAAGTCACCAGGGGAATCACGGTCAGTAACAATATTGCCAATCCTGCTTGCGGCAAGATTTTTTTACTCATGGCCTCGCCCATCGCGGCGGAGAAATTTTCCACCGAATCTTTCAAGGTCATGATTAATTGCCAAGGCCTTATTTTTTGTGCAATTTTATAGATTCCTAACCCCACGACCACCAACAGAACAAGGGCAATTTCGCACATGATGGTAACCGGCGTACGCAAAAACAACAATTTGGTAAGACAGCCCAAGAATTTGGTCATTTCCTGACCAATTTCTTTTCTTTGCTCAGGGGTTAGCTGCTCGCTGGCACTATTGATTCTGTGTGAATTTTGCGCCGAATTGACCAGTGCCAGCTCAAATCTTTCGCGGTTTTTGCGCACCAGGGCGATCCGTGCCAGCCAAAACAAAATTTTATAAATCCGCAAGCGATCAACCTCATTGGCGATCATCGCAACAAATTGGTCGCAATTGCGGTAAAATGGGTTGTCGGTGATGCCATGGATTCGACCGTAATACCCTAAGTTAAATTTTATCCACCCCATTTCTTCTTTGGCTTGGGACACCGATTGGCGGCGGAATAAAAAATGGGTCGCAATGAAGGAAACAATGATGAACAAAGTCATAGCATCGCTTAAGAAAATTTCACTTACAGTCACTGGGTTTCTCCTTGTGGCCTATCTACTCGAAATGGCAGCCGAGTGAGGGTTTAGAGCAATATATTTACTTAGTTTACGATTCACCAAACGCAAGGCTTGCCATGAAGTCTTACGCAATTATGGTTCCATTTTTCTAACTGTTTTTCGAGGTGAGCAATTTTTAATTCGAGATCGAACCTGTTATGTGACCTTTTTTCGTTCCAGTAGTAATATTTTATAAATAAGGTCATTAAAGCAAAAAGCACCCCCACAAGGGATATTAATTTTAACAACACCGTCCCTTTATCCTCTATGTTCGAGAATACCACAAAGCCTGATATTATGCAAATCATCAAGAAAAAGGCGATAATCAGCCATCCTGTCCAGTTTATTAACAGCAAGTTCCGCTCTTCTGAATGACTTTTAGGTTGTTTAGGCTCATGCTGACCTGAATCCATCGTTGCGCCCCCAATTTGCGATATTTGTTCCTAAATACAAATTGGGTTAAACCCTGTCAATCAAAATTAATACCGTATTAATATTCCTCTTACCCCCCCCAATTACCTTGAAATTTCAGACGAAACATCCCCCACCAGCAATTCCGCCAGATGAAAAACCGGTATATCTGTTCCGGATTTAATCTGCATCATGCACCCAATATTGGCACTGGCGACCAGGTCGGGGGCGGCGTGTTTGATGTGACCGATTTTGCGGTCGCGCAACTGCCCGGCAATCTCCGGTTGCAGCATGTTATACACCCCAGCCGAGCCACAACACAGATGCGATTCGCCGATTTCAATCGGGTCATAACCGGCTTGGCGCAATAAATCCATTGGCATGTTCTTGATTTTTTGCCCATGTTGCAGGGTGCAAGGCGGATGCCAAGCGACCACCCGCCGCCCGACCGGATGCGTCCGATTTTGCAGATGCGGCGGCAAGCCCAATGCGGCCACGATTTCGCTTAAATCGCGGCAGCGTGCGGCAAAATTTTGCGCCCGCGCGGCAAAATCGGGGTCATTTTCCATTAATCGGCCCCAATCTTTGATCGTGCTGCCGCAACCCGAAGTTGACACCACGATGTAATCGAATGTGCCGCCCACGGCCTCGGCGGTTTCCCAGGCCTTGATTAATTCACGAATTTGCTGCTGCGATTCACCCTCGCGTCCCAAATGATGGGTTAATGCGCCGCAGCACCCGGCATCGGGCGGGGCAACCGGATCACAGCCGATTTCCGTCAATAACCGCCAGGTGGCGCGGTTAATTTCTGGCCCGACCACGCTTTGGGCGCAGCCTTGCAAAACCGCCACCCTAACTTTTGCCGCCTGGGTGTTGCGGCCCGGATTTTCTGGCCGGAACGGTTTGGGCAACCCCCCAGAAGGTACCAACGCCAACATTCCGCGCAATTTACGCGGCATCATAAACGAAAAAATGCGGGAAAACTGCCCCAACCGCACCAGGGCGCGAAACCGCTTGGGGTACGGCAATATCTTAGCCAGAGCCGCACGAAACCAGCGGTCAAGCACCGGACGGCGATAGGTTTTCTCGATATGGACACGGGCATGATCGACCAAATGCTTATAATTCACCTCGGTCGGGCAAGTGGTCATACAAGCCAAACAGGACAAACAACGATCAATATGGGTGACGACGGTTTTATCGGCGGCCTCCCCCCGTTCCAGCATGGATTTGATCAGGTAAATCCGCCCGCGCGGCGAATCAAGCTCGTCCCCCAAAATTTGGTAACTGGGACAGGTGGCGGTGCAAAATCCACAATGCACACAAGTGGTGAAAATCCGTGACGCCTCGGCAATCACCGGATCAGCCCGTTGTTGGTCGGTAAAGTGACTGCGCATGGGTACAGGTTTTTCCTTGGCAATGGAATCTACAATGACGAATAGATGCGGCCCGGATTAAGCCGCCGCTTGGGATCGAAACTGTGTTTGACCCGTGCCACCAACTGCATCGCCGCCGCGGACAAAGGTTCAAACACCAAATTTTGTTGCCGCATCGCCGCTGAGGCCGCCAATAAGGTGGCATGACCGCCGCCATGCGCAGCTAGGGTGCGACGGATTTTTTGACCGAACCCGTCGCCCTCAAGCTCGGCCACATAAAGCCACACCAACCCGCCACCCCAATCATAATACCAAACCGGCTCGGCCTGGTCGGGCCATTGCGCCCGTAATGCCGTCATAAAGACCGGGGCGGCTTGCGGGGCCAGTGAAATCCGCCAAATCCCATCTCGGCCATTCCGATCCGCATCATAAAGCCTGGCAAAAATCCGCCCCGCGCTGATTTCTTGCCAAATCGCTTGGCTGGCGGCGGCCTGGGCAATGAGGCGGGTTGACATCTGACCCGCTTTGGCTATCAAATAGCCGCGCAACGCCTCAATCCGCGCCGCCACTGATTTTTCATAGCCCGCAATACGGAGGAGGGTTTGGCTGTGGGGAGTTTGGTTGATCGCGGCCTGGGCGGAATAGCGACCGGCCGCGCCGGGCAGATGGGCGGCACACAACACATCATGCGGCGAATTTAACGCCGCGGCCATGAGGCGGGCGGCCTCGGCATCGCTCAAGCCTTCGAGGATTAAACTTTGTTCGCTCTCGGCTTGAGGCCAGATTTTTACGGTGATTTCGCTTAATCCCGCCAAAGTGCCAAAACTGCCGCTCATTAATTTTGATAAATCATAGCCGGTGACGTTTTTCACCACCCGCCCACCCGATTTGAACAACCCGCCCTGGCCATTCACGGCACGGAATCCCAATACATGGTCACGCGCCGCCCCCATTTTTAACCGCTCGGAACCCGATATATTGCACGCCACCACACCGCCTAAGGTGGGGCCACCTAAGGTTGGGCTGGTATTCCGATGTACCTGCCCCCCCATCCAACTCCAGTCGGGCGGGGCAAAGGCAAGGGCTTGGTTATTTTTCGCCAATTCGCGTTCGATCACCGCTATCGGCGTGGCGGCGGCGACATTCATCACCAATTCTTCCGGTTCATACATTTTGATGCCGCTCAAAGCCGACAAATCAATTTTGCGCAAATTGCGTGGCGTATGCGCGCCCTCCATTGGCAATTGCCCGAAAAATTCTTTGCTGCCGCCGCCGCTTAGGGCAAAGCCATCCGCGCCCGCCAAAACCGCCGGATCGGTCAAAATCGCCACCAAATCTTCTTCGCTGTGCGGGGTTAAGTTCGACATTTTTTTGTCCGTGTGCGTCTGGGGATTGTGGTTAAGGAGAGTCAGAGTAAGTCCAGTTTGAGTTCAAAAGAGACTCGCATTTGCGAGCGGTTGCATCGCAACCGCGAAGCAATCCAGAAAAATCCAGCAATTTCAGGATGCTACTGGATTGCTTCGCGGGCGAAGCCGCCCGCTCGCAAATGCCACTTTTTTCGTTTTTGACACTTGTTCAGAGGTTCCTTAAGGAAGGTCTCAATAAGTCTTTTAGACCCCCCCCTTCCTGCTTAGGAAGGGGGGGAAAGCGACGCTTAGGGCGAAGCCCTTAGCGGAGCTAGGGGGGGTTGGTGATGTTGAAAATCTAACCATAATCAATGCCTTACACCAACCCCCCCAAGAAAAGCTAAGAATTTTTTTGCAAAAA
>JASGCR010000148.1:0-141 GCA_030054015.1 Candidatus Symbiobacter sp.
ATTACCCGCCAAAATATCCGTGTAACGGATATTTTGAGTCGGGTAATCCCCCAGGGGTTTAAGGAATAATACTCCTGGGGGATTACCCGACTCGGACTGCAAGCGGAAATCCGCTTGCAGTCCGGCGGGTAATGACGCTCT
>JASGCR010000148.1:241-5907 GCA_030054015.1 Candidatus Symbiobacter sp.
CTTTCTGACGCTCTCTTTCTGACGCTCTCTTTCTGACGCTCTCTTTCTGACGCTCTCTTTCTGACGCTCATTTTTTAATATTGAGGGGTGGTAAGGCGACGGCTTTAACCTCTGGCAATCTTGGCTAAAATTCGTTAAGATTAAGCGATCCCATCATGGCATGAGATGCCGAACCCTTGCCCAACGGAGCCACACCAGATGTTTGAGACCCCACGCCGACGGATACACAGCAATTCTGCCAGGACGCGTCGCTCGGTGCTGTCGCTCATTTTGCGCTGGGGCGGGGGCGGGGTGGTGAGTCTGGTCTTGGTGGCGAGCCTGATCACTTGGCTGTGGTTGCGCGGTGGCCAGGCACCGCAATCGGGGGGGCTGCGCTTGGCGGGTTATACGGCACCGGTGACCATCCTGCGTGACCATGATGGCGTGCCAATCATCAAAGCCGCGAACGAGTTGGATGCCTATCGCGCGATGGGTTATCTCCATGCCTCGGAGCGTTTGTTCCAAATGGATTTGGTGCGGCATGTGACGGCGGGGCGTTTGTCGGAATGGATTGGCAAATCCGGGCTGAGTACCGATAAATTGATGCGGGTTTTGGGCTTGCGGGCGGCGGCAATAGGCAGTTACCAAAATCTTTCCCCCAATGTAAAGGCGGCATTACAGGCTTATGCCGACGGGGTCAATAGCGTGATTGACGGCAGTGCCGGGGTGGGATTGCCGCCGGAATATCGGTTGCTGCCGACCCGGCCTGAACCATGGCACCCGATTGATTCGGTGCAATGGGAACAATATATGGGGTTTGACCTGTCTTTCAACATGTGGTCGGAATTGCGCCGCGCGAAATTGACCGCCAAATTAGACCCCAGATTATATGCCGAACTGTTCCAGGATGGGCCGGAACGTTCTTATGTCAGTCTGGCCGCCGCCAAGCCAGACCAAATCGCGCCCCTGGTTACGGCTTTGGCGGCGCAATTGGCGGCCGCCCTGCCCAACCAAATTGACCTGGCTGGCACCAAAGTGACGCTGCCTGGCATCGGCCAAGGCGGGGCCTCGAATGAATGGGTGCTGGCCCCCAGCCATACCGACACGGGCGGGGCGATTTTGGCCAATGACCCGCATTTGACTTTGGGGATGCCCTCGGTTTGGTATTTGGCCGAAATCCATATTGACGGCGATGGCAAAACGCCGCCGCGACGGGTGGTGGGCGCAACCGCGCCAGCCGCGCCTTTTGTCCTGTTGGGGCGTAATGAGCAAATTGCCTGGGGGCTTACCACCAATTATACCGATACCCAAGATGTGTTTATCGAGCGTCTGACCGAGGGCAAACCCGGGTTTTATGACACGCCCGACGGCCCCAAAGCCTTTATCTCCCATGAGGAGGAGATCAAAATCAAAGACGCGCCGAGCGAGACCATCACCATACGCGCGACCCGCCACGGGCCGGTCATTTCCGATCTGGTGGCGCCCTATCTGTCTGATGCCGGTCACGTGATGGCGTTGCAGGCCGTGTTTACCCAACCGATTAACCGCAGCGTTGAAACTTTTTACCATATGGAACAGGCCAAAAATTGGGAGGAGTTCAAGGCGGCGGTGGCCTATTTTACCGCGCCCAATCAAAATATGGCCTATGCGGATCGCAACGGCCATATCGGCATGTTGGGGGGCGGGGCGATACCGGTGCGCAAAAAAGGCGACGGGCTGATGCCGGTACCCGGTTGGAGCGGCGAGTATGATTGGCTGGGCTTGGTGCCACCGGCCAGTCGCCCGCAATTATACGATCCGCCCTCTGGCATGATCATCAATGCCAATAACCGCTTGGTTGATAGCAAATTCCCTTATTTTTTAGGAGCGGATTGGCCGGAAGATTACCGCGCCCGCCGGATTGCCGAAATTTTGTCGGCATCGCCGCGTTTTTCGCTTAAGGCGGTCAGTGAATTGCAAAATGACGTCGAATCGCTGGAAGCCCGTGAGTTATTGCCGCGCCTGGTGCAGGTCGAAGGCGGCAGCGCGGCGGCGGTGGCGGCGCGTGACCGCTTGCGCAATTGGAATCGCCGCATGTTGGCGGAGCGGCCTGAGCCTTTGATCTGGGCGGCCTGGGTGCGCCAATTGCAAATGCGGATTTTCGCCCGCGCCTTGGCCGTGACCACCAGCGCGGATTATTGGCTGCCGACCATATCGCAAATGACCCGGATTTTAAGCCAGGACTCGCTGTGGTGTACCGCCGCCGATGCCGACCATCAGGCCGCATCCGAAGGCGGCAGCAAAATCTTGCCCGCCGATGCCACGCCCCATGCCTGTGATGCGGCGATTTTGGCCGCCCTTGAGGCGGCTTTGGCCGAATTGACCACCCAATATGGCGCCGATCCCGATCACTGGCAATGGGGGGTGGCGCACCAGGCCCAATTTACCCATCCGCTTTTCTCTCACATCCCGATTTTGCGGAATTTGGTTGGGCTTACGGTGCCGTTGGGCGGCGGCAATGACACGGTGGCGCGGGCTAATTACCACCGCCAAGATGCCCTGAACGGTCGTTTTGATTTTAACCATGGGCCGGCCTATCGCGCGATCTATGATCTGTCCCAACCCTTGGCGGCGCATGTGATCACTGCCCCAGGCCAGTCCGGTTTGCCGCTGTCGCCGCATGGGGATGATTTGGTCGGGCGGTGGCAGCGCGGCAGCTTGCTTGATTTGGGCACGAGCGACAGGGAGGACCCCGCCACCGCGAGACAAAGCTTGACTTTGATGCCGCTTTCTCCCTAAGGAAGGTCTGATAAAGTCTTTTAGACCCCCCCTTCCTGCTTAGGAAGGGGGGGAAAGCTCCGCTTAGGGCGAAGCCCTTAGCGGAGCTAGGGGGGGTTGGTGATGTTGAAAATCTAACCATAATCAATGCCTTACACCAACCCCCCCAAGAAAAGCTAAGAATTTTTTAGCAAAAATTCTAGCTTTTCTATCCCCCCCTTCCTAAGCAGGAAGGGGGGGTCAGAGATTGTTTTTGGGACTCGTTCAGACCTTCCCTAAGGAACCTCCGAACAAGTCTCAAAAACACAAAATTGGCATTTGCGAGCGGTTGCATCGCAACCGCGAAGCAATCCAGAAAAATCTAGCAATTTCAGGATGTTACTGGATTGCTTCGCGGGCGTAAACGCCCGCTCGCAAATGCGCCGTTCTTTTGGCAAGTTTGGCACTTATTCAGACTTTCCTAAGTAAGGTCTTAATAAGTCGCTTATTGCCGCCGCGCACCAAAAGAGCGTCAAACGGATAATGTAGCGGGTAATGACGCTCCTTTTTTAGGGCTTATCCATGACCTTCCCTCAGGAATGTAGGTTAGGATAAAAATACATGCGCTTGCAGCAAGCTTCATGCTTGAAAATAAGGAATGATTTAGGGCATAATCGCCTTCATCGTTGTATCGTACTGCATTAATATCGGATTTGGCATTTGCGCCAAAGGGGGATGGGATGCTTGTCATCGTCGGAACTGCTGTTATTTTAACCGCGATTATCGGGGTTTACGCATTACTAGGCGGCCAATTTTCAATCTTGATTCATGCGGTGCCGCTCGAAGGGGCGGTGATTTTGGGGTTGGGGATCGGGTCATATTTGATTGCCAACCGCAATGGTACGGTGATTGCCCGCACCATCGCATCGATGCCGCGCATCATGTCGCCGTCTCGATACAACAAAGAAAGCTATATCGAACTGTTAAGTTTGCTCTATACCGCATTCAAACTGGCCAAGACCAAGGGAATGCTCGCCCTGGAACAACATGTCGAGAATCCCAAGGACAGCACATTGTTTGGGCGGTTCCCGACCTTTTTGCGCGACACCAAATCCTTAGAATTTTTATGCGATTATTTGCGATTATTGACGCTCGGCACCGATAACCCGCACGAAGTTGAAACTTTGATGGATGAGGAAATCGACACGCATTTGATCGAAAGCCTGCAAGTGCCAAACGCCATCCAAAATTTGGCCGATGGGCTGCCGGCTTTGGGGATTGTCGCCGCCATTATGGGGATTATCCGCACGATGGGTTACCTTGATCAACCCGCCGAAGTGTTCGGGGAAATGATCGGGGGCGCGTTGGTCGGTACCTTGTTGGGGGTGTTGCTGTCTTATGGGTTTTTTGGCCCGTTTGCCTCTGCCCTGCGCGGCGATGCCGAGGCCGAGAATAAATATCTCCAATGTATTCGCGCTGGGGTGCTGGCGCATATGCAGGGTTATGCCCCGGCGGTGAGCGTAGAATTTGCCCGCAAAGCCTTGTTGTCCGATGTGCGTCCCACCTTTTATGAGGTCGAGCAGACGGTATCCTCTTTGCCGCCGGTCTAAATGTCGCGGGCGGCGGGGGTTTGCGAGCGGGCTTGGCTGGGGTTAAACGGGATCGAGGTTAGTATGGCCGGAAAATTGGGAAAAAACAGCGAGATTCAGCCCATCTATAAACGGGGGCGGCACAAAAAACATGGTGCGGCCCATGGCTCGCAAACCTGGAAGATTGCGCTCGCCGATTTTATGACCTCGATGTTCATTATTTTCATGTTGTTGTGGATTTTGAAAGAGGTGAACCCGGTCACGCGCGCCGAAATTGCGCAATATTTCTCGCCCACCACGCCATCCCCGTCGACCAGCGGGGCCGGCAAACCCCTGGCGGGGGAGGTGGCGGCGATGATGGGGCAAAATAAAGAGCAGGCCTCGCAATTAGGCCCGCCCGGCGGCGGCCCCGGCAGCCCGGATGAGGGGGCGGGTACGACTTCGGTGGCGGGATATACCGGTACCGTCATGCGCAAAACCGGCGACCGTCCCACCAGCGTGACGATGGAGACCGAGGGACGCCTGGCCGATATTCAGCACCAAGAAATCCTGGCCGTGCAAATCAAACAAACCCTGGCAGAAAATCCGGAATTACAGGCCATGCAGGGCAATGTGAGCGTCGAACAAACGCCGCAAGGTTTGCAAATCCAATTGATGGATAGTGACAAAACCGCGATGTTTACCTCGTCTGGGCTTGAACCTTTGCCGGCGACCAAAAAACTCATTATCGATATTGCCAAAAAAATCCAAGACTTGCCCAATCCTGTCGCCATTGCGGGTCATACCGATGCCACGCCTTTTGCCAAAGGCAATGAAAAATTTTCCAATTGGGACTTGTCGACCGCCCGCGCCAATGCCGCGCGGCGCATCCTCAGCGAAAATGGCGTTAATGACAATCGGATCGATTCGGTGGCGGGCAAGGCCGCCAATGATCCCCTCTTTCCCGATAACCCAACCGCGCCTGGCAATCGGCGCATCACCATCACCTTGCTCAATGTCACCGGCAATGAGGGGCTGGGCGAGGGGAGTACTGGCGGCGGTGGTGGTGGCTCCGGTTCCGGTGGCTCCGGTTCCGGCGGCGGTAAGTCTGGTTCGGCTGGCGGCGGGACGGGCGGCAATATCAGTGGCAATAAAGCAGGAAAATTTGTCGATGACGGAAAACCCGCTTCGGCATATTTGAAGGCACCGGCCCCCGGCCCTGGGCCTGAGGGTTCATTGGTTGGTGGGGGCGGCAAGGCTAAACCGTAGCGGCACCGCGTACCGCCTTACTTCAATGCACTCACTTAATCAGACCTTCACTAAGGAAGGTCTGAATAAGGCGAAAAAATCTCTGACCCCCCCTTCCTGCTTAGGAAGGGGGGG
>JASGCR010000149.1:162-5904 GCA_030054015.1 Candidatus Symbiobacter sp.
TTTTTTTACGCTTCCCTTTTTGACGCACTTTTTTTACGCTTCCCTTTTTGACGCACTTTTTTTACGCTTCCCTTTTTGACGCATTTTTTTTACGCTCCTTTTTTGACACTCTCTTTTTAAGCACGTAATGACGTTCATTAGGGGGTGCGACGGTGGATAATGACGCGACAAGAACCCACAAAAATAAATTTTGTCAAAGAATTTATCAAACAGGGGTTGACGTAGGCGCAGCTTCTTGATAATGCTCCTGTCAACGCCGCAAGGGGGTCGTGATTAGGCCCAAAAAGGCGGGCCGCCATTGGCGATGATAATGAGCCAAACAATGATCGCGTAGCTCAGCTGGTAGAGCATCTGACTTTTAATCAGGGGGTCTCGGGTTCGAATCCCGACGCGATCACCAAAACCAAAGCGAAGAAAAAATGGGTTCCGTAGGAAATCTTAGGAAGATATAGGAAATTTCAAGAAATATTTCCTATAAAACCCTTGGTTTTCCTATAATATAGGAATTTTAGCCGCAAAAATTTTAACCGCCAACATGATGGCCGTACCAAATAATTTTGCCCATAACATTAAATTGACTCTCCTCCGCGATGTCCTGGGACGGCCAGGCGGGGTTGTCGAAATTTAATTGAATTTTGCCCGATAAATGGTTGCTGACACACCGACAAATAATCAATTGATCAAATTTATCGTTTAAGACATAAAGCCCGTCGCCTTGGAAATTTTTGCGGGACACATCGATCATCACGGTATCGCCGTGGGACAGGGTAGGAGACATCATATCACCCACCGCATCGACCATCCATAAATCCTGTAAAGCGGCATGGGATAGGAATTTAAGTCGCTCAATAGGAAATGGGAAATGCGAACTGGCGGCCTTGCGGGTAAAAATTTCACCGTCATTTTTATCGGGCAAATGCCAGGATTTGCTTAAATAAGGCACCAAAACATATAAGACATCGCCAATTTCAAAGACGTTATTGGGGATGCGGCGCGGTTTACGCCCGTTTTGGCCGCGCGATGGGCTGCGATAGGGGCGTTGCGATAATCCGCTATCATCATAGGGAGTTGAGGAAAAATTGGTCGGTTTCGTGGGTTCACGTAAGATACCGCCGCCATGAGAGATAGGATGAGAGGAAATTACCGACGATCCCGTCAGACCCCCTGGCGGCGGAAATTCGTCGGCTGCGCCTGGGGCGGGGTAGTTAGAAATATGCCCCAGCCCAGTCCCCAGCCCAGTCCCCGGCCCAGGCCCATGAGACCCAGTCCCCGTCCCTTCATAATCGCCCTGATCATGATTAGATGGCAATCTCTCTGCTCGGTCGGTCGCGCCAGGGGGATAAATTGGCAGAAAACCCGGCCCATAGCCACGCGCAGTATGATCGCGCAGGGCCGAGAAATTATTGGGATCGACGCCAAAATATCGTCCCAGGGCGTATCGCACCTCTTCAGGCAGAATACGGGGCGAGCCACGTTGAAGATATTGCTGCAAATAGGCATGATTGCGTCCTATCGCCCGCGACACTTCGGACAGGGTTAAAGAACGCGAACTGATCATTCCTGCCAAATAACGACGAATGGCATCGGCTGATGCTGACATGGCGACCTCCTAAATCATACTAAACCATTTTGTGGACATAATTTTTTCAAATTTTGCCGCACCTTATCTCCATCAAAAATCGAGATTTGACTCGTGTTGAAAAATCCTATATAGGAAGTAGGAAATCGTCTTCACGCGAGGAACAAAACATGTCAACCACCCAAATGCGACAAGTTTCTTCTAAAAATCTTGTATCATCTTTTGCCGATACAAAGCAAGAGGAACCGCAAATCATCCTATCCAAGCTGCCGCCACCGCCGCCGCTCACGGCCTGGGACAGCGAGGCGGTGGCCGAACGTCTGGCCGAGGCTTTTGATACCCTTAATCGTTTGCCGCTGCCGCCCCATGCTGTGCCGTCGCAAATTCGCAGTTCCTGGCCGCAAATGCCGGAAAACAGCCCGTCTCGCGCCAGCACGACATCGCCAACCCCATCCGAAATCACGCGTATGGAACAATGTTTGCCGGAATGGATGTTGGCGGTCAAAGACATCCTGCCCCGGCGCGCCCTTTATTTGCGGCTTTATCGCGGCAAAAATAAACGCGGGCGGATGAGTGAGTCCCCGTTAAGCACCCGCGCGGTCGGGCGGATTTTGGGGGTCAGTCACCAAACCGTCAAAAATTGGGAGGAAGCGTCCCTGGCGCAAATTGCCAAGGAATTAAACCAGGCCAACCTGGCGCGATCCCCTGGTGGCCGCGCTGCGGGCTAGGCTGTGATCACGCTGATTTTCACCCATTTCCTGGCCTAACCGGTTTTTTTGGCAATGACAAAGTAATTGACGCGTAAATCCTGGTTAATGACCCATTGGCGTTGCCACATATTATAGGATAGGCCGAAAAATTCCAGATTTCCTACTTCCGCTCGCCGCAGCCAGGCGGCCAAACTTGCTGGCGGGATAAATTTGCGCCAATCATGCGTCCCTGGCGGCAACCAGCGCAAAATATATTCGGCTCCAATAATGGCCATGGCATATGAACGCAGATTACGATTAAGCGTGGAGAACACCATCATTCCGCCTGGCCGCACCAAAGCGGAAATTTCCTCGACAAATCTTGCCGGATCATTGACATGTTCGATCACTTCCAATGCCAACACCACATCGAATTTTCCCCCGTTTTTATTTGTCCCGTCTTTTTTTACCCCGTCGCTTTGCCTGGCCTCGGCATATAATTCGCTGCTGCTTGATAGGCGATAATGAATCGAAAGCCCGCTTTGCGCCGCGTGAAGCTCCGCCGCCTTGATGTTATTGCCTACCGTATCAATGGCGGTGACCTCTGCCCCCAATCGTGCCATGGGTTCGGCAATCAGGCCGCCGCCACAGCCAATATCCAAAATTTTCAAGCCGTGAAAAGGCATCAGCTCGTTTATTTCACGTGAATTCTCACCATTTTTGTGGCCTGGGCCAAAATGCGCCGCAATTTGTTCCCGCAACAGGCCCAAGCGCGCAAAGTTAATTTGGTGCAACGGGCGAAAGGGCCCATTCACATCCCACCATCGATCCGCCAGGGCGGCAAACATGGCTTGATCGCTTTGATTGGCGGTGGGGTGGAGCGCGGGCGAAAGATTTATACTCATAATGGTACGGAAAACCTTGCCAAACAGGATGTGAGTCGATTATGTAAATCGGTCTTTGATTGAATTCAAGACATAGTGGGTGATTTTTACAGCGGAAGTTAATTCATGCCAAGAATCGTGATGAAATTTGGCGGCACCTCGGTCGCTGATCTTAACAAAATCAAAGCCGTCGCCAAGCGCGTCGCGCGGGAACATCATGCCGGTTACGAGGTCGCCGTCGTGGTATCAGCCATGTCGGGCGTCACCAACCAATTGGTGGGCTATGTTGACGGGGTCACCCAGGGCGGCAACGCCAATCTGGCCGATCAGCGCGAATATGATAGCGTGGTGGCATCGGGTGAGCAAGTCACATCGGGCCTGACCGCCCTGGCTTTACAAGAAATTGGCTTAAAATCACGTTCCTGGCAGGGGTGGCAAATCCCCATCATTACCGATAATGCCCATGGCCGCGCCCGCATTTTGGATATTGATGGGGCGCGTTTGATTGCCGCATTAGAGCAGGGCGAGATACCGGTCATTGCCGGCTTCCAGGGCGTGGCGGAGGCGCGGCGGCAATCGACTTTGGGGCGCGGGGGGTCGGATACCTCGGCGGTGGCCATTGCCCATGCCATCAAAGCCGACCGATGCGACATATTTACCGATGTCGATGGGGTTTACACCACCGATCCGCGCATCGAACCCAAAGCCCGCAAATTAGATCGCATTACCTATGAGGAAATGCTGGAGATGGCCTCGCTGGGGGCCAAGGTGTTGCAAACCAGGTCCGTCGAATTGGCGATGAAACACAAAGTAAGAGTGCAAGTTTTGTCCAGTTTCGAGGATAAACCTGGTACTTTGATTGTAAATGATGAGGAAATCATGGAACAAGCATTAGTGAGCGGCATTGCCTATAGCCGCAATGAAGCAAAAATCACCTTGTTTGCGGTACCGGATCGGCCAGGCGTTGCCGCCGGTATCTTTGGCCCGCTGGCCGAGGCCGCAATTAACGTCGACATGATCGTGCAAAATAGCAGCGTCGATGGCAAAACCACCGATATGACTTTTACCATTGATCGCAAAGACTTGCCAAAATCGCTTGATATTCTTGAGAAATCCCGCGCCGCCTTGGGGGTCAAACAAATTTTTCACGCCGCCAATGTGTCAAAAATCTCGGTGGTGGGGGTGGGGATGCGCAGCCATGCCGGGGTCGCGCAAAAAATGTTCCAAACCCTGGCCGATAAAGGCATCAACATCCAGGTCATCACCACCTCGGAAATCAAAGTCAGTGTGCTTATTGCCGAAGAATTTACCGAATTGGCGGTGCGCATTCTGCATGACGCTTATGAACTTGACAAAGTAACGTCACAGCTAGAATAATTTCCCTGACATTTAACCAAGGCTGGTAATCCCCCCGCCTGGATTGACGGAGAAAATTGTGACCACATTAAAAATCTCGTCCGCCGGTATGAGCAGCCAGATCGGTAAAAATTTTCTGGGCTGTACCTATCCGATTATGGGCGGGGCCATGACTTGGGTGTCCGAGTGCAATTTGGTCGCCGCCATTTCCAATGCCGGGGGATTTGGTGTCTTGGCCTGTGGGGCGATGCCGCCCGCCAATTTGCGCCAGGAAATCCTGGCGACCCAGAAATTAACCGATGGTCCTTTCGCGGTAAATTTGATTTTGATGCACCCAAATTTGCCTGAATTAATCGATATTTGCGGCGCATTGGCGGTGAAATATTTGGTCTTTGCCGGCGGCTTACCGACCCAAACGCAAATGAACCAGGTCAAATCGCATGGCATAAAATTAATGGCCTTTGCCCCCACCGTGATGATCGGCAAGAAATTGGTCAAAATGGGTGTCGATGCTTTGATCATTGAGGGCAGCGAAGCCGGCGGTCACATCGGGCCGGTCTCAACCTCGGTCTTGGCCCAGGAAATTTTGCCGGTCATTCGTGATGTGCCGGTCTTTGTCGCGGGCGGCATTGGTCGCGGCGAGATGATTGCCCTTTATCTACAAATGGGTGCCGCCGGAGTGCAATTAGGCACCCGCTTTGTTTGCGCCAGCGAGTCGATTGCCCATGCCAATTTCAAACAGGCCTTTATCCGCGCCGAAGCCCGCGATGCCTTGGCTTCGGTGCAATTAGATGCGCGTTTTCCGGTGATTCCGGTGCGGGCGATTGCCAACCAGGCCAGCCGCATCTTTATGGATTTCCAACGCCAAGTGATTGATCGCTTTAATCGCGGCGACATCGAACAAAAACCGGCCCAATTGGAAATCGAACATTTTTGGGCGGGGGCTTTGCGCCGCGCCGTGATTGATGGCGATGTTGAGACTGGCTCGCTCATGGCCGGTCAAAGCGTCGGCATGGTCAAATCGATTGAGCCTTGCTCCGCCATTATTGCCGAATTGGTGGCGGCGGCGGGGTTGAAGCTTTAGTTGCCCAATAAGGGGAGGGTCATTGAGGGGAAGAGCGTCATTAAAAGGAAGGGCGTCATTACCCGCAGATTTTTGCCGCGAAGCGGCATAAATCTGTCGGGTAATCCCCCAGGAGTTTTGGGGAACAATACTCCTGGGGGATTACCCAAC
>JASGCR010000150.1 GCA_030054015.1 Candidatus Symbiobacter sp.
CCACCAAGTCTCGCTAAGTTGCTTCGCAACTAAGCTCGACTATCCTCCCCTCCCTTCGGGAAGGGGAGGTCAGCATGGGATTACCAATTTAGACCTCCCCTTCCCGAAGGGAGGGGAGGATAGAAAACCTTAGCGAGCCGCAGGCGAGCGTTAGGTTTTCTTGGTGGGGTTGGTACTTAGAATTGTAAAAGCCAACCCCACCAAGTCTCGCTAAGTTGCTTCGCAACTAAGCTCGACTATCCTCCCCTCCCTTCGGGAAGGGGAGGTCATATGTGATTCCTGGCTTATTCACACTTCCTCAAAGGAAACCACCATGATACCCATAATAACCATCCACCTCGTTGTTGCCGATTTCTACCAGGATATTGCCAAGGATTTGCTGACCGGGGCGCGGGAGGAAATTGCCAAATATAAAAATCAACCCGTTCAAACAGTTCATATTGCCGAGGTGAAAGAAATCAAAGTCCCAGGTGCCTTGGAAATTCCGGCGGCAATACGCTATGCCGTGGAAGGGAACAAAATTGAGAATGAGAAGCAACAAACAGCAGGGAATCAACTCCGCCATCTTGGCTTCGTCGCCCTCGGCTGTGTGATACGCGGTGAAACCTCGCATTATGATATTGTGGCGGGGGAATCGGCGCGGGGGTTACAAATCCTTGCGCTGGATCATATGGCGGCGATAGGCAATGGGATATTAACGGTGGAAAACATGGCCCAGGCGAAAATTCGTGCCAATCCGGGCCAGGTAAGCGATAGCGGCAAAGGCGCGGTGGGCAATAAAGGCGGATTTGCCGCCCGCGCCTGTTTAGAACTCTTGGAACTCAAACGCCAGAATGGACTTATATAATGACGGTACCGCAAGGCCTGGCGACAGCCCCCATCCCCAAAGCCAAAATGGGGGTGAAGAATCCGCCCCGGCGGGTGGCGCGGCTGCGCGCGGTGCAGCTTTTATACCAAATGGAGATGACCAAAACCGCCCCCGACCAGGCCTTGATGATGATGGTCACGGACGGTGAAAAAGACGCGCTAAGCCCGGAAAAATCCGATGATCGCTTTTTTCGCCATTTATTGGCGGCCAGTGCGGTTGATCCGCAGGCCTTGGATGCCCTCATCATATCGGCTTTGCCGACGAATTGGCCCTTGGCGCGGCTGGATTCGGTGCTGCGGGCGGTGCTGCGTTTGGCGGTGGTGGAGTTCAAGGCCAATCCCGAAATTCCGCCTTTGATCACCATCAGCGAATATGTGGCGATTGCCCATGCGTTTTTTGGCGGCAAAGAACCGGCCATGGTCAATGGCGTGCTGCATCATCTGGCGCAGCAAATCCGCCCGGCCGAGATGGTCAAAACGACCGCAATGGTCAAAACCGAGAGCGCGCCGGCCGCGGAGGCGGAACCCCATGCCCAACCCCATGACGACGCCCCCTAAGGCATCGCCCGACCCTGCTTTGCGTGAATTCGCTTGGATTGCGCGGTATTTCCGGCCCTTGGCGGCGGGATTTGCGGGCAGTTTTAATCTCAGCGATGATGCGGCGGTGCTGGCGGTACCGCCGGGCTTTGACCAGGTGGTTACGGCGGATGCTGTGGTGGCGGGCAGTCATTTTTTTGCCGATGATGCGCCGGATGCAATTGCCAAAAAAGCCCTGCGCTGTAACTTGTCTGATCTTGCGGCCAAGGGGGCGCGGCCTTGGCTGTATAATCTGTGCCTGGCCCTGCCCAAAAATGTGACCGAGGATTGGCTGGCGCAATTTTGCCAAGGCCTGGCCGCAGATCAAGCCGAATTTGCCATAAGTTTATTGGGGGGGGACACGGTGGCGGTACCCCATCAAGCCAACGGCACCGCCAGTGGTACCCCTGGTTGTGTTCCTGGTTATGTTCCTGGCCCGCTCATGGTGGCGATTACCGCGATAGGCTTGGTGCGACCAGGTACCATGATCCGCCGCAACGGGGCCAAACCTGGCGACGAGATTTGGGTCACCGGGACGATTGGCGATGCGGCTTTGGGACTCGATCTGATCTTAAATCGCTATCCGGGGATAAATTTGGCGGATGGGGATGATAAATTTCTGCGGGATCGTTATGCTCTGCCGCAACCGCGGCTGGGTTTTGCGGCTCATTGCGCTGAATATGCTGAAAAATCGGGAAAACCCCTCTTTCATGCCGGGCTGGATATATCGGATGGCTTGGTGGCGGATTTGACGCATATGGCCGAGGAATCCGGAGTTGATATTGAAATCATGGCCGCATCCGTGCCAATTTCCCCCGCCGCCCGATCTGTGCTATCTTTGGCGACGGTGCCGTTGGGTCGGTGGTTAAATGGCGGCGATGATTATGAATTGGCCCTTGCGGCCGCGCCGGAAAACCATCACCTTCTGATGCGGCTGGGGCGCGAGGCCGAGCTCCCTCTGACCCGGATCGGATGCGCCAAATCGCCGCGCCAAGGCACTGCGCCAAAATGCCGCGTGCTGGATCATAATGGGCAAGAGATGGGCGGGCAAGAGGGTGCCTGGGCCGAGTCGGGATTCCGGCATTTTTAGGGGTTGGTGGATTAGGCTGGTGTGATAGGTTTTGGGATGGGCAAGGGGGGCCGCAATTTATGCGCAGTTTTATGCAAGCGATCATCATCACTTTCACCCTGATTGCGGTGGGGGTTGGTGGGTTTTACGGTTATCTCAAATTAAAGCAATACCAGGCCGATCAATTTTCCCACGCCAACAACCAAGCCCCGATTTACATCGTGCTTGAACCCATTTACCAGGCGATGTTTCGCAATGGTCATGTGTATCAGACGCGGCAATATGTCATTCAACTCGAAACGCGGCCAGGCGATCCCTATAAACTGGCCAAAGCGAATGTGCCGCGCATCCGCGATATGATCATCGCGGTGCTGAACAGCCTGTCAACCCGCACCGGGCCTCAAAGTCTCGATAATATTGAGTATGTGCGCGGCGAAATCCTGCAAAAAATTAGCACCGATCTGCGGCCTGGCGTTGTGTTTAACCTCGCCTTTATGGGCATCTCGACCGAACCGCCGCTTGAATAATTGCGAGAGTGGGTCAAAAAGGAAGCGCGTCAAAAAGGAAGCGCGTCATTACCCGCCGGATGGCAAGCGGATTTCCGCTTGCCATCCGAGTCGGGTAATCCCCCAGGAGTTTTGGGAATAATACTCCTGGGGGATTACCCGACTCACATTATCCGTAAACGGATAATGTGGCGGGTAATGACGCCCTTCCTTTTCAATGATACACTTTCTTTTAACAGCGAGAGTGGGTCATTATCCGCCGCAATGCCAAAGTGCGTTATCAAAAGAAAGAGCGTCAAAAAAGAGAGCGTCATTACCCGCCGGATGGCAAGCGGATTTCCGCTTGCCATCCGAGTCGGGTAATCCCCCAGGAGTATTATTCCCAAAACTCCTGGGGGATTACCCGACTCACATTATCCGTAAACGGATAATGTGGCGGGTAATGACGCTCCCTTTTTTAGGTGGTTGCGCAAAAACGTTGTAATTGGTATGAAATTAAGGCAAAAGAAAGGTGGCAAAAATCTAAAGCTGCACCGCACCATGAAACATGTTCATATCCGGCGGTGATGATGAAACCCTTTTTATCGCCATCGATTGACCAGAGGAGTGATCGGAAAAAATGTCAAATATTGCACTCATAATCATTGCGTGTGGCTTGCTGGCCTTGCTCTATGGCTTGGTGGTGAGTCGCCGTTTATTGGCGGCACCGGCGGGTTCGGAGCGGATGCAAGAAATTGCCGCCGCCATTCAAGTCGGGGCCAAAGCCTATCTTAACCGCCAATATCGCACGATTTTTATTGTCGGGGTGGTGTTGGGGATTATCCTGTATTTTACCCTGGGCGCGTCGGTGGCAATCGGTTTCGTGATTGGCGCGGTATTGTCGGGCCTGGCGGGTTATGTCGGCATGAATGTGTCGGTACGCGCCAATGTCCGCACGGCCGAGGCCGCGCGATCCGGCATGAAACAAGCCCTGGCGATTGCCTTTCAATCCGGGGCGGTGACGGGGATGTTGGTGGTTGGTTTGGGCTTGCTGGGGGTGACGGTGTATTACCTGGTGCTCAAAGCCATGGGGCTTGAGATTCGCCCGATTTTGAACGCTTTGGTGGGGTTAAGTTTTGGCGCCTCGCTGATTTCGATTTTTGCCCGATTGGGCGGCGGTATCTTTACCAAAGGTGCCGATGTCGGAGCCGATTTGGTCGGTAAAGTCGAAGCCGGCATCCCCGAAGATGACCCCAGGAACCCGGCCGTGATTGCCGATAATGTCGGCGATAATGTCGGCGATTGCGCCGGTATGGCGGCGGATTTGTTTGAAACCTATGCCGTGACCATGGTCGCCACCATGTTGCTGGCCGG
The DNA here is from genome assembly GCA_030054015.1 of Candidatus Symbiobacter sp. GTDB lineage: Bacteria > Pseudomonadota > Alphaproteobacteria > Elsterales > Elsteraceae > JASGCR01. The sequence goes on from JASGCR010000150.1 coordinate 4,372, forward strand.
TTTATATTTCACCGATACGACATTGCGCGACAGCATGTTGTTGTTGCCATTATTGATCGGCGGCGTGTGTATTGGGGCCTCGGTCATTGGCACGTTTTTTGTCCGGTTGGGTGCCTCCAAAAACATTATGGGGGCGTTGTATAAGGGTTTAATCGCCACCGGCGTGATTTCGGCCGGTTTGATTGCCCTGTCGATCCAAGCAACCGTTGGTTTTAGCGGCACGGTGGAATTGGCTTATGCCACCCCGATGCTAATTACCGGCGCGACCTTGTTCTGGTGCGCGTTGGTCGGGTTGGCGGTGACCGGCTTGTTGGTGTGGATTACGGAATATTACACCTCGACCGCTTTCCGTCCGGTGCGTTCGGTGGCGCAATCCTCGACCACTGGTCACGGCACCAATGTCATCCAGGGCTTGGCGATTTCGATGGAATCGACCGCTTTGCCGGTGTTGGTGATTGCGGCCGGGATTGTCGTTGCGCATTTGCTGGCGGGCGTGTTTGGCATTGCCGTCGCCGCCACCACTATGTTGGCTTTGGCGGGCATGATTGTCGCGCTCGATGCTTATGGGCCGGTGACCGATAATGCTGGCGGCATTGCCGAAATGTCGAATCTGCCCAAAGACGTGCGGGTGACCACCGATGCCTTGGATGCCGTCGGCAACACCACCAAAGCCGTAACCAAAGGCTATGCGATTGGCTCGGCGGGTTTGGCTTCGTTGGTGTTGTTTGCCGCCTATACCCAAGATTTGAAGCATTTCTTTGCCGATGTCGTGGTGAATTTTGACCTGCAATCGCCCTATGTTGTGGTGGGCTTGTTTGTCGGCGGTTTGTTGCCCTATCTGTTTGGGGCCATGGGCATGACGGCGGTCGGACGCGCGGCGAGTTCGGTGGTGGTTGAAGTGCGCCGCCAATTCAAAGAAATCCCTGGCATCATGGCCGGCACCGCCAAACCCGATTATGGTCGCGCCGTCGATTTGCTGACCAAAGCGGCGATTCGGGAAATGATTATCCCGTCATTGCTGCCGGTTTTGGCTCCGATTGTACTGTATTTTGTGATCTATTGGATCGCCGGACAGGGTGAGGCTTTCTCGGCAGTGGGGGCCATGTTGCTCGGCACCATTGTCACCGGTCTGTTCGTCGCCATTTCGATGACGTCGGGCGGCGGGGCTTGGGACAATGCCAAGAAATATATCGAGGAAGGTCACCATGGTGGCAAAGGCTCCGACGCCCACAAAGCGGCGGTCACTGGCGACACGGTCGGCGATCCCTATAAAGACACGGCCGGCCCGGCGGTGAACCCGATGATCAAGATCATCAACATCGTCGCCATTCTGTTACTGGCGGTGCTGGCGGCGGCGGGTTAGCGGCAAATAATTAGCCCACCCTTCCTAAGGAAGGTCTGAACAAGTCCAGTTTTACCCCCCCTTCTTTAGAAGGGGGGGATAGTTGAGCTTAGTTGCGAAGCAACTTAGCTCAACTTGGGGGGGTTGTGATGCTGAAAATATATTAATAGAATCAAACTATTACACC
>JASGCR010000151.1 GCA_030054015.1 Candidatus Symbiobacter sp.
CCGCCCTGTTTAGCCCCCACCCTGTTTAGCCCCCACCCTGTTTAGCCATAGAAAGCCCCGACCATGAGCGCGATTGCCGATATTATTGCCCGTGAAATCCTCGATAGCCGCGGCAACCCCACCATCGAAGTCGATGTGATTTTGGAATCCGGAGCGGTGGGACGCGCCGCCGTGCCATCGGGGGCCTCAACCGGCTCGCACGAAGCCCTTGAACTCCGTGATAACGATGCCACGCGCTTTAATGGCAAGGGGGTGCAAAACGCCGTCGATGCCGTGTTGGGCGAAATCTTTGAAACCCTGGCCGGATTGGATGCGACCGATCAAATTGACCTTGACCGCACCATGATTGAATTGGACGGCACCCCCAACAAAGCCCGTTTAGGCGGCAATGCCATTTTGGGCGTATCCATGGCGGTGGCGCGGGCGGCGGCGATTGAACAAGCCATTCCGCTTTATCGTTATTTAGGCGGGCCGATGGCGCGTACTTTGCCGGTGCCGTTTATGAATGTCATAAATGGCGGCGCCCATGCCGATAACGCCTTGAATATCCAGGAACTTATGATTGTGCCGGCCGGGTTTGATGATTTTTCGTCATCTTTGCGGGCTGGGGTGGAAATTTTCCATGCGTTAAAAAAGATTTTGCGGGGGAAAGGTAAATCCGTCAATGTCGGGGATGAGGGCGGATTTGCCCCCGATTTTTCGAGTACGGACGAGGCTTTGGCGGCGATCATGATGGCCATAGAATCGGCGGGCTATAAACCAGGGGTCGAAATATTCCTGGCCTTGGATGCCGCCGCATCAGAATTTTACCGCGACGGGAAATATGAACCCGAACATGGCCTTAAATTGGATGCCGGGGGAATGATTGGTTATTGGCAGAAACTGGTCGGAAATTGGCCGATTATCTCGCTCGAAGACGGGCTGGCCGAGGATGATTGGGCTGGATGGGCTGATTTGACCGCCGAATTAGGGATTGAAGGCGATTCCGGTCGCAAAATCCAATTGGTCGGCGATGATTTATTCGTCACCAACACCAAACGCCTCGCCACCGGCATCGCCGATGAATGCGGCAATGCGATTTTGATCAAATTGAACCAAATTGGCACTGTGACCGAAACGTTAGAAGCGGTCGAGTTGGCACGATTAAACGGGTTCAACGCCATGATTTCGCACCGCTCCGGCGAGACCGAGGATAGTTTCATCGCCGACCTGGCCGTCGCCACCAATGCCGGTCAGATTAAAACCGGGTCATTATCGCGTTCCGACCGCCTGGCCAAATATAACCAATTGCTGCGCATCGAGGAACTATTGGGCGATAATGCCCAATTTTTGGGTTTGGGAGCGGTGTAATAAGGTAGAAATGATATTGTGGAAATATCATTTTTTTACTATACTGCTGTATCTACAAGGGTTAAATCAATGGTGAATGAATTGTTGGTTGAGCAAGTTCCGAATCTAAAGTCAGTGCGCATTGATTCCCTTACCATAAAAAATTATAAGGGGATCGATGAACTGTCGATTGAATTTAAGAAACCACAGATTAAGTCAGACCTAGACATCTCGGTCATTGGCAGCAAGAATGGGGTTGGAAAGACTTCGGTGTTGGAATGTTGCGCGTTGTTGTTGCAGTCGCCGTATTTTTATGAAAACAATAAATCAAAAGAGGAATTTGGTTTTAGACAAAGGAGGCTCACGCGAAGGTTCCGTGTGGACGAATCTACTTATAATATTGACTTACCTGACTTGTTAATAAAATCAGGTAAAAATGAAGCAACGATCTCTGGAAGTATTAGTTTTCCTAGCAGTGATTCTTCTGCTAAAAGGACTAATGAAAAATGGGAAATAACAATAAAAAGAGAAATACCCTATTTTATATCGAATCAATCTTCTTTGTCGAACAACGATGAATTGTCCATGCGTGAACCTATTGGATACGTTGATTTGGGCGAAAAAATTTCAAGGATTTGTGGAATTTCAAAGAATCCATTGATGGATGATTCCGTAATAATGCTCCATAGTTATAGGAAAATGCAAGAAGGTAAGATAGAGTTTGGGGATATGGTTTCTGACCCAGAAAATCAACGTCGAATCGAAAATAACCCATTGAGCATTATTAAGACAAAAATCGCATACCTTATAATGCAAAATAAAGGTGTATTTGATTCGGAATCAAAAAACAATCGAAATGATAATATGGGCGAAGAGCTTAATAAACTCAAATCATTAATTGAAGAATTCGCAAATGTACAATATGATCATTTGGAACCAAATTCTGACAATACAATAGACATCCGCTTGAGTAAAGGAAATTCAGATGCGAATTTCAGTATCGATGGTCTAAGTTCGGGTCAGAAAGAAATTATATCTACTTTGTATTTAATTTATTCGACTTCTTTGCAAAAGCCTAAAGTCGTTTTATTGGATGAACCAGAATTACATCTTAATGCGGAATGGCACAGTGTCATGATAGGGCAATTAAAAAACCTGGCATTTAACAATCAGTATATATTTGCGACCCACTCAAAGCAATTGATGGAAGCAGTTGAACCTTATCAAAGGATAAGGTTAGAAGAATAAAACAAAAACCTTTGGGGGGAGGATATGGTTAAATTATCAACAAATAATGTCGCTGAGCAAACCGATAACAATACACATAAAGTGTATGTTGAGGGGGTGTTTGACGCCTTAATTGTTAGAGAAATCCTAAAAAAAATTAATTTTCTACATCCGGTTTACCATCTTGGCGGATCAAAAATCGTCAAAGGAGTTTCGAATGTCTTATTAAAAAATCATAATAATTGTCATTTTATAATTGATCGTGATCACCATGAAGATAATGAAGTTAATCAATCTTGGGAAAATTTTACTGGGATTGATGGCGGTGTTATTATTTGGAAAAAACGCGAAATAGAAAACTATTTCCTTGATGCGCATTATTTATGCAATGCGATTGGATTAAAACCAAAACAAACTACGGATTCGGTTCACAAAAAAATTTGCACATTGGCAGAACAAAGTTTTTATATGATGGCCGCCAATAAAACTATTCAAGAATTTAGGAGTTTATATTTTGGTACTTTGAAAGTACATTCTGAATTTTCTGACTATATCAAATTTAAATCAAAAGAATCTTCATTAGACGAAATTATCAACACAGCCAAAGAAATGAAAGAAAATATCAATCTTTCTACTATAAACTCATATGATTTTGAGTTTAATTTTCTTGAAAATTATACTTACATCAAATGCGACTTTCCAAAAAAAAATGGTGTTTGGTTAGACCGGATTTATGCTAAAAACGTTCTATCTCAATTAGGCAATCAAATCTTTTATAACGACCAAGATAAAAACAAAATATTTAGTGATTTGATTTCGCGGGTTGTGACTGAGGAACCAGAAGATTTTATTAACCTTAGAAAAATATTTTCTCATTTTCTTTACAACCCTAGACAAATGAAAACATAAATTACATTTGCATCGGGTTGAAAGGATTTGAAATTTTGTTTAAAGCCAAAAAATAATTTTCGGCTTTCCAAATCGTAAATTTTTGCTATAATGGAACTTTAACTATAAAGGTGCGGTTATGAAAGATGTGAAAAAATTTACGCCACGCAGCATGTTTTTGGTCGGGTTCGCCGCCGGAATTTTGCTGCTTAGCCACGGCCACAGCGCGCTTGCCGCCGATGCGCCGGACGGGAAAACTCAAACTACCCGTCGTTACGAATTGACGGCATCGCCTGGCGCGGCCAGGATAAATGGCGAAAATTACGATGCCATTTTGGTCAATAAGCAATTTGTCTCGCCCACATTACGCGCCAACCAGGGCGATGTGCTGGAGGTGATCGTCCATAATAACCTTGACAGCGCGTTATCGCTTCATTGGCATGGGGTGGAGGCGCCGCCCGATATGGATGGCGCGGCGGGGTTAAACGGGGCTAAGGCCATTTCGACTGGCGCGTCATTTACCTATCGCATTCCGGTCACCCAAACCGGCACTTATTGGTATCATGCGCATGGCGGCACCCAAGAACAGATGGGGGTTTATGGCGGGTTGGTGTTTTATCCGCCAGGCGTGCAATATAGCGACAATGATGCCACCGATCGCGTGATTATCCTGGCCGATCATTCCCAATCCTCGCCGCATGAAATCTTTCAGACATTTAAGGATGATCACGCGCAAGGCCAGCACGAATCCGCCGATATTTACACCATGACCGCCAATGGCAAGGGCGACCAAGATCGTCTGACCTATGATTTCGTGCCCGGGCAAAAGCTGCATCTACGCCTGATCAATGCCGCCGCTATGACGATGTTTAAGGTCAGTTTTTCCGGCCCGACACCGCGTTACGATTATAACATGACATTGGTGGCGGCGGATGGCCAGCCCGTAATCCCGATTGATACGACGAATGTGACGCTCGCCAATGGCGAAACCCGCGACATTATGGTCACGCCCAATGACAAGAACCCTTTCCAACTGATCGCCACCCCCTATAGCGTCGATGTGATGGGAAATATGGGCGATATGCAGGGCATGTCCGGTATGAATCACGCGAGCATGGATCACGCGGATATGAAACACGAAGACAGGGATCACGATGGTAGGAAGCGCGGGGACAGGGATCACGATGGTAGGAAGCACGGGGACAGGGATCACGATGGTAGGAAGCACGGGGACAGGGATCACGAGGACAGGGATCACGAGGGCAGGGATCACGATGGTAGGAAGTACGAGGACAGGGATCACGAGGGCAGGGATCATTCGGATATGGATGCGTCGCCACCACCCGCCAATATTGCCAAGGTATATTTTGCGCCCAGGCCCGGGAGCAAAGCCGCCAACGCCCCCCATGCCAAAAAATCAAACATGCAAGCGAATGTGTTTGACAATGACAATTTGCTTGCCGCCGATGCGACCGCTCTGTCCCTGGCCCCGCCCAGCCGTACCATTAAGGTGCGCCTGACCGGCGATATGCAGCGTTATATTTGGACGATTAACGATGCCGGTTTCGACCAGAGTGAACCCATCAAAATCGCCCTGAATGAGCGCGTTAAAATCGATTTCGTTAATGAATCCGGCATGGCGCATCCTATGCATTTGCACGGTATGTCGTTCCGTCCCATTGCCCAATCGGGTAAAGCCTTATCCAAACGCAACACCATATTGGTTGCCGACGGCGAAACCAAATCGGTGATTTTAGATGCCAACCGTGCCGGTGAATGGCTGCTTCATTGCCATCTTTTATACCATCAAATGGATGTGAATGGCGGCGAGCAAATGGGCGGTATGTTGACGCGGGTAGTGGTGCAATAAATGAGTGTCAAAAAGAGAGCGTCATTAGCCGCTAAAAATGAGCGCGTCAAAAAGGGAGCGTCATTACCCACCGCCGCATTTATGCGGCGAGTCGGGGCCTGTCCCCCGCCCGTGACGTAAGTCACGGGTCGGGGGAAAGCCCCCAGGAGTATTGTTCCCAAAACGCCTGGGGGATTACCCGACTCGGACTGCAAGCGGAAATCCGCTTGCAGTCCGGCGGGTAATGACGCTCTCTTTATGACTCGCCTAAAAAGCAGCTTCATTACTCGCTAAAAATGAGCGCGTCAAAAAGGGAGCGTCATTACCCACCGCAATATCCGTGCAACGGATATTGCGAGTTGGGTAATCCCCCAGGAGTTTTAAGGAATAATACTCCTGGGGGATTACCCGACTCGGACTGCAAGCGGAAATCCGCTTGCAGTCCGGCGGGTAATGACGCTCTCTTTATGACTCGCCTAAAAAGCAGCTTCATTACTCGCTAAAAATGAGCGCGTCAAAAAGGGAGCGTCATTACCCACCGCAATATCCGTGCAACGGATATTGCGAG
>JASGCR010000152.1 GCA_030054015.1 Candidatus Symbiobacter sp.
GATTGCTTCGCGGTTGCGATGCAACCGCTCGCAAATGCCATTTTTTTTGTTTTTGAGACTTGTTCAGAACTTCCTTAGGGAAAGTCCGAACAAGTCTAGTTTTACCCCCCCTTCTAAAGAAGGGGGGGTAAATAAATTTTCGACTTGTTCAGAACTTCCTTAGGAAGGGGGTTTCATAATAGGACACGTAGTATACTCAAACCTTCCTTGAACCACTGCCCGGCACTACCAACTGACCGATTTGGCCGAACCGGCTTTGTTGATCTTGGTTTCGTTTTCGTAAAAGGCCAAACCGGTCTCAATGTCCGTCACCGAGAGTTGGAAATAATAATCAACCCGTTTTTCGGACGAATTGATGCGGGTGTCGCGTTGAATGATCTTGCCGGACAGGCTTAGATCGGGGGCGATCATTTTGCCCTGACCCGCCACCGTCGCTTGGTTAAATTCCTTGGATTCCCGTAATTTGCGGGCTTCCATGGCCATATTGTCTTCGGCACCATTGGCCCCTACCGCCGTGGTCACCACCACTTTGCCGCTATTGAGCAAAGCCACCCGGATTTTTTTCACCAACACATCCGTGTCAAAACGCTGCATCGTGTCATTGGTGACGCGGCTAATTGCCAGGACAAACCGACCGCCGCCGGGTTTATTCATCCGGCCCGACCGCAACATGGTGTCAATCGCATCGCCCGCCGCCTTTTCAAAATCGGCATCATCGAGGCCCAGGGTCGGGCCGGTTTGGTCATTGGCGGTTAAAACCCGCGTTTTTGGCTCGCACGCCGCCAAAGCCAAGATGAGGGCCAAAGCCATAAACGGCTTTAATTTGCGCCCCAGGCTTAAATTTCGTCGTATCATATGTTTTACTCCGATCAGGGTGGGTTTATTCAATTGGTTAAGCAAACTTTTATTAGAAGGCAAAAATTTTATCAAGTGCAATTTACATCAGCCTATCCCCCCACCTGGATGCTGGCCATATGAATAGACGGGGCCGCCATGCGGGTGGTTTTTTTAAGGTAAATCAAACTGATCTGATCGGGGGGGATGGTGAGATGGGCGATGATTTGGCCGTCGCTGCTTTTGATCTCAAGCTTGCCATCCGGCGGCGGGGTAAATCCGACCGCCTGGTATTCGGCGGGCAAGGACAACCAGGTGCGATCATCCGTCTCAGCCGCGACATTATTCAGGGCGAGGCTGCCCACCGCCAATAACAACCCCACTAGGGGATCGGTATTATTTTTTTTATTGCTGCCGACGTCAAAGGATTGGCTGGCCAGGCCGCGCGCAATCGCCCCGGCGGCGGCGATGTTCATGCGGGCCGGAAAGCGGTCATAAAATTCCCGCCCGATCACCCGATTCATGTCGGCAATAACTGCGGTCTTCACGGTTTGCCCGTCGGAAAAACTGACCCATAACGCGTCATAGGGGCGTTGGCTGAACTGCAATATCGGCACCCCGACATAGGTTTGGACATATTTCCCCTGCAGATTGACAAAGGGAATGGGGAAAACTTTGCCCTGTTGGGTGGGGGCGCTGCCATTTTCAAACACCAACCAGGCGCGTTTTGACCGCTTGCCATTGGCGACGTTATTGGCATAGGCCAGATCGGCCTTAATTTCCGGCGTGTCGCCTATGATTTTCGCGGTTGCTTTAAGATCGTCGATGCCGCGTTCGATGCCGCCGGCGGTGCCATTTTTTTGTTCAATCGCAATCCGGGTAATGCCGCGCAGCCAGGTGGTAAAGGGATTCACATAAATGCCGTAACTCGCATGGCTTTTCATTTGGTCTTCAAAGCTGCGGATTTCGGGAACCCCGACCAATTTCTGCCAAAAACCGTCAAACATACCACGGGATTGCCCGTTTTTCTCGCTATTGGCTTGGCTGCGTTCTTTTTCTACCCGCGCCGCGACATTTTCCCGCACGATGCGCTCCCGCTCGTTGCTGCGGTTTAATTCCACGCGGGCAGTGTCGAAATCTTTATTGAGAAACAAGGCTAAGGCTTTGTAACTATTGGTTAAAATTCCCTCGTAACCGGCATATTGGTAATCGCTGGTTTTGTCGCCCGCCACCACCGCCAGGGCGGTCTCGCCCGCTGATCCGGCCAGCGATTTTTTATCGCTGTCTTGCATTAGGGTTTCGGCGGCGGTGAAAACGCGGTCGGTGGCGGCGTAATTGCCTAGGTTTAACCAGGACAATCCGGCATCATAGGTCCAATTTAACGCTTTGGGTTTAAGGTTGCTTGCGCCGCCGCCGCCCGTTGCCACGGTTTGATAGGGCAGGCCGGATAATTGGGTCGAAATTTCCGTCGCCCGCCGCCAATTGCCGTCCTGCGCCGCCTGGCTAAAATTCTTGCGGTCGGCGGCACCGGTACAGGCGGTTAACACCACCGTCATTAGGGTTAATAAGGCGGGTTTCAGGAAAAAATTTGCAGTCATTGCGGTGGGCTTAAAAACAGGTAATAATATTAGGTTTATAAAGAGAATGAAATCTATTGCCATTCAGATTGGATTAGGTTTCACTGTTAGATTGGCTTTCACTATTAGATTGGCTTTCACTATTAGATTAGCTTTCACTGTCAGCAAGATCAGCGTATTTATCAATGACCTAGCATAATAACCAAACCGGACACAAGGATTATCTATCTTGGTGCGCAAAGTTTTTTTCTCTGCCATCAAAATGTAATTGATGCTTTACAGTATGGGCGTAAAAGACTAAATTTAGGCATCATAAATGTCCCCCTATCGGAGTGATGAATTGTGCCGTCCCACGCCCCCAGCGATCTTAATATTAACCATAAAATATCCGACCTTGTAAAAGCGCGATATACTTGTAAATCCTTTGACCCTCATCGCCTTATTTCCAGTCAAGATTTCGCGCAATTAGAGGATGTGATGCAAAACGCCGCCTCGTCGGTCAATTCGCAGCCCTGGCATTATGTCATCGCCACCAGCGCGGCGGGCAAAGCCAAAATAGCCCAATCGACCCAGGGGTCAATGTCCTATAACGCGCCCAAGGTGCTGAACGCCTCACATACCGTAGTGTTTTGCCGCCGGACGGTTTTAACCACCGACCACGCCGAGGCGGTGCTGCACCAAGAAAGCCTAGATGGTCGCTATAAGGATGAGGAGGCGATTAATGTCTCGCGCAAAACCCGCAATTATTATTTTGGGCAACATAATGACGTGACCCATGATAGCGCGGATTGGATGGCGAAACAGGTTTACCTCTCCTTTGGCATGGTGATGATGGCGGCGGCGGCGATGGACATCGATACTTGCCCGATGGAGGGATTCGATGCCGCGGTTTTAGACCAGGTTTTGGGGCTTAAGGCGCGGGGTTTGTCCTCGGTGTTGTTGCTGGCCTTGGGCTACCACGCCCATGACGATTTTAATAAGCTTTTGCCCAAATCGCGGCTTAAACCGGAGCAGATTTTCACGCGGATTTAAGTATGGAGCGTTTGACCTCCCCTTCCCGTAGGGAGGGGAGGTCAGTGACTTTTGCTACTTGTTCAAAAGAGATTCGCATTTGCGAGCGAAGCGAAGCAATCCAGTAACATCCTGAAACGGTTAGATTTTTCTGGATTGCTTCGCGGCTACGCCGCTCGCAAATGCCATTTCTTTTGTTTCTGGGACTTATTCAGACCTTCCCTAAGCAGGGTATGAATAAGGCAAAAAAATCTCTGACCCCCCCTTCCTGCTTAGGAAGGGGGGGATAGAAAAGCTTGAATTTTTTGCTAAAAAAATTCTAAGCTTTTCTTGGGGGGGTTGGTGTAAGGCATTGATTCTAATTAGATTTTATCAATCACCACCCCCCCTAGCTCCGCTACGGGCTTTCGCGCCTCAAGCGTCGCTTTCCCCCCTTCCTAAGCAGGAAGGGGGGGCTAAAGGACATATATAAAAAAATGAACCAGTTTGACGAAAATTTCGCCACCATCGACAGCTTCCCCCGGCGGGCGGGGGGGGAGAACGCTGTGTGCGAAAAATCGGGCATCGCGGAGACGGCCCCAGGTCGAACGGAAAAATTTTTCGCCGCGATTGATCTTGGCACCAATAAATGTCGGCTGCTGATTGCGCAACCTGGCGGGTCATATGGCTTTCAGGTGATCGAAACCTTTAGCAGCATGGTCTGGCTGGGCGATGGGCTGTCGGCGGATAATCTGCTGCACCCAAGCGCGATTGAGCGCGCCGTCACCGCATTGCGCATTTGTGCCGCGAAATTATCGCTGTATCAACCGGTGGCCTTGCGGGTAGTGGGAACAGCCGCCTGCCGCCGCGCCGCCAATGCCGAGGATTTTCTCGAGCGCGTCGTGCGCGAGACCGGTTTTGCCATCGAAATCATCTCAGCCGAGCAAGAGGCGATGCTTGCCCTCCAAGGCTGTGCCGCCCTGATTGACCAGGCGGAACCCTATGGTTTGATGTTTGATATTGGCGGCGGCTCGACCGAAATATTGTGGTTAGAGCGTGAAATGGATGCCGCCGATCAACCGCCAGGCTTGCGCCGCCGCGGGTTTGTCTCGCTGCCCTTTGGGGTTGCTAATTTGCTCAATGCTTGCCAGGAAAATGGGGCGAGCCTGGCACCCGCCCAGATCATGAGCAGTTTTGCCATGATGCGCGATCTCATTATCGCCGCCCTGAAAAATTTTGAGTACAGCCAAACGATCAAAGACGAAATTGCCGAAAATGCCGTGCAAATGTTAGGCTGTTCGAGTACCATCACCACCATCACCGCCAAACATTTGGATTTGAAACGTTATGACCGCGCCCGCGTCGATGGTCAATTTATCTCCCGCATCAATATCGAGCGGGAAATCGCCCATATTTTAGACGAATTGAGCCAAGATCACATCGCCATACCGCCCATTATGTCGCGTCGCCGTCACGATTTTGTCTTGGCGGGTTGTGCCATTATTGCCGCGATATTAAGCATGTGGCCGGTGGAGCGTTTGCGCGTCGCCGATCGGGGGGTGCGCGAGGGGATTCTGCTTGGATTAATGGAACAATCTTTATGACCAAATCACGTCGCACCTCGCCGCCACGCCCATCGGGTACGCGAACGGCCGCGGTACGCATCAAAAAAACCAATCGCAGCGATTCGTCGCAACGTTGGCTCACGCGGCAATTAAACGACCCCTATGTCGCGGCCGCCAAAGCCCAAGGTTTTCGCAGCCGCGCCGCCTTCAAATTGCAGCAATTAAATGAAAAATTCCACCTCATCCGTGCCGGCGATTGCGTGGTTGATTTGGGGGCGGCCCCTGGCGGTTGGAGCCAAATTGCCGCCAAAATCATTGGCGGCAACGGGCGGCTTATCGCGGTCGATATTTTGCCCATGGAAGCCATGCCTGGCGTCACCAGTTTACAGGGCGATTTCACCAGCGACGCGCTGCACCGCCAGGTCGCCAGCCTGATCCCTGGGGGGGCGGATTTGGTGCTGTCCGACATGGCCGAGCCGACCACCGGCCACCAGCGCACCGATCATTTACGCATCATGCGTCTGGCCGAATCCGCCTTTGACTTTGCCGAAATGGTGTTGCGACCCGGCGGGGCTTTGGTGATCAAATTATTCCAGGGCGGGGCCGAGCGCGAATTATTAGACCGGTTAAAACTCGGCTTTGCCAGCGTCCGCCACGCCAAACCCGCCGCCAGCCGCAGCGATTCCTCGGAATGCTATATCGTGGCGCAGGATTTTGCGGCGACACGCCGCCCTGATTAAAAAGCGGCATTCCCCGAAAAAAAAGGGCGTCATTCCCCGTTATTTGCGTAGCAAATAATCGGGGAATCCCCCAGGAGTTTTAGGGAATAATACGCCTGGGGGATTACCCGACAGATTTATGCCGCTTCGCGGCAAAAATCTGC
>JASGCR010000153.1 GCA_030054015.1 Candidatus Symbiobacter sp.
TCGCCAAGCTTTTCTATCCCCCCCTTCTAAAGAAGGGGGGGTAAATAAATTTTCGGATTAATCAGACCGTCCTTAAGAACCGGGCTAAAACGCGGCATCGTCAGAATATTATTTGCCAATCACATTCGTCAATCCAAATCATTATAAATACGCCCAAAGCACACCCCCCTTGCAGCCAGCCCCATAGCCTGTATAATGCGGATTTATGGTTAAGCCTCAGACAAAGCCCCCCCAAGCGCATCCCACCTGGCAAGAACCCCCGTCTCATTCGCCCCACACCCCGCCTGGCTTGTTGGGGATTGAGGGGATGGCGGCGGCACAGATCACCCATTATCTTGACCGTGCCGAATATTATCTCGATCAAAGCCTGCCATTGACATCCGACCAGAAAATCCTGGCGGGACACACGGTGATCAATTTATTCTTTGAAAATTCGACCCGTACCCGTGCCTCGTTTGAAATTGCCGCCAAGCGGCTGGGGGCCGATGTCATCAACATGGCGGTTGAGCATTCCTCGATCAAAAAGGGCGAAACCTTGATCGACACCGCCGTGACCTTAAACGCCATGCGGCCGGATTTGTTGGTGGTGCGGCATCATGAATCGGGGGCGGTGGCGTTGCTGGCGAGCAAGGTTTCCTGTGCCGTGATTAATGCGGGCGATGGCAGTCACGAACATCCGACCCAGGCCTTGCTCGATGCCCTTACCATTCGCCGCCACAAAAAGTGCTTGCACGGCCTTAATATTGCCATATGCGGCGATGTCCGCCACAGCCGCGTGGCGCGGTCGAACATCCATCTATTGACCAAAATGGGGGCGCATATTCGCTTGATCGCGCCGCCGACCCTCATCCCGCGCGGCATCGAGCAAATGGGGGTAACGGTTTATCACGACATGCAAGACGGTCTTGGCGATTGCGACATTATCATGATGCTGCGCCTGCAAAATGAACGGATGAATGGCGCGTTTGTGCCATCGCCGCGCGAATATTTCCATTTTTACGGGCTGGATCGGCAAAAATTGTCCTATGCCAAGCAAGATGCCTTGGTCATGCACCCTGGCCCCATGAATCGCGGCGTCGAAATTGACAGCGAAATTGCCGACGACACCAGCAGCAACCAAGGCGGGCAGAGCGTCATCCAAAACCAGGTCGCGGCCGGGGTAGCCACCCGCCTGGCCTGTTTGGAGATTCTTTTTCACCAGACTTCCGATGCCAGGGAGAGAACAAAGTGACGGACAAACCCGCCTCAATGTCGCATCACCCGCCCGGCACTCCGGGCCGTGCTTTGCTGCTGCAAAACATCCGCGGGGGGGAGGACGCAAACCAGCGCGGCAAAGCACATGAAATTTCACCTGATAATTTGCCGGATATATTAATTGAGAACGGCAAAATCGCCGCCATGGGCAAAAATATTGCGGCCAGCGATGCCAAAAAGATTGACGGCAAAAACCTTTGGCTCGCGCCAGGCCTGATCGACCTGCGCACCCAAGCGCGTGAGCCGGGTTTCGAGCATGAAGAAACCCTCGCCAGTTTGGCGGCGGCGGCCCTGGCCGGAGGGGTCACCCAATTATGCTGTCTCCCCAACACCCAGCCCATCATTGAAGACCCGTCTTTGGTCGCCATGATCCGCCAAGCCCTGGTACATCCCCAGGAACGCCCCCAGGTAAGTACCCAGATACGTCCCCTGGTACGTCCCCTGGTACGTCCCCTGGCACCGCCCGCGCCGATCATTCATCCCTTTGCCGCCATGACGAAGGGCCTGGCGGGGCAAGAACTGACCGAAATGGGATTATTGCACCAGGCCGGAGCGATTGGCTTTACCGACGCGCCTTATGCCGTCGCATCCCCCTTGGTCTTGCGCCGCGCCTTAAGCTATACACGGTTTTTTGACGGGTTGGTGATGACCCATCCGGAAGAGCCAACCCTCGCCCCCATCGGCATCAATGGGGGGGTCATGAATGAAGGCTTGATTGCCACCCGCCTGGGGTTGTCGGGCCGTCCGGTATTGGCCGAAATCATCCAAGTCGAGCGCGATCTCCGCCTGGCTGAGGTGACGCAGGGGCGGCTGCATATTGGCCCCTTGACCACGGCGGGTTCGATTGAGGCGGTGCGCCAGGCCAAGCGGCGCGGCGTAAATGTCAGCTGTGACACCGCCCCCCATTATTTTTTGCTGACCGAAAATGCGGTGGAGGGCTATCGCACCTTCGCCAAAGTTGCGCCGCCACTCCGTTCAGAGTCTGACCGCCAGGCGGTGTTGGCTGGCCTCGCCGATGGCACGATAGACGCGGTGACATCGGATCACGCCCCGCGTGCCGCCGATTCCAAACGCTTGCCCTTTGCCCAGGCCGCCTTTGGCGTGGTCGGGATTGAAATTTTATTTGCGTCGGTTTTATGGCTTTATCATCAAAATATCGTGACTCTGCCCAAAGCCCTGGCTTTGGTGACCACCCAGCCCGCCAAGATTTTGCGCTTGCCCCTGGGAGATTTTTCCCTGGGAGATTTGTCCCAGGGTGATTTGCCCCAGGGTGCGGCGAAAAATAATTATGGCATTCAGGTCGGCCAGGTGGCAGATTTGGTACTGTTTGATCTTGATCAAAAATGGACCGTCGATCCCGATAAATTCCGCTCGAAATCTAAAAATTCCCCGATGGGTGGGATGATCATGACGGGCCGGGTGGAAAAAACCATAAAAGGCGGAATCATCGCCTTTAACCGAGAGGAAAAATAGCATGATGTCTATCCTTGCAAATTATTGGGAAAATATTGTTGGTCTTTGGGCATACGAGTTGCTTGTCTTGATATATTTGGTTTTGGCCTATTTATTGGGTTCAATCCCGTTTGGTTTGTTGCTTACCAAAATGTCTGGGGCGGGCGATATTCGCGCCATTGGGTCGGGAAATATTGGCGCCACCAACGTGCTGCGCACCGGGCGCAAGGGTTTGGCCGCCCTCACTTTGTTGCTTGATGCGGCCAAGGGCGCGGCGGCGATTTTGCTGCTGCCAGGCCCTCCCCAAAAATATTATTATCTGAATTTTTTGCTCGGCATTATGGTGATTATCGGTCATATTTTCCCCATTTGGTTGCGTGGCAAAGGCGGCAAGGGGGTAGCGACTTTCCTGGGCGTGTGGTTGGCATTTATGTGGCCGATTGGCCTGGCCAGTTGCGTGACCTGGCTGCTGACCGCCGTGATCTTTCGTTATTCCTCACTGGCATCGTTAGTGGCGGTGGTGGCTTCCATGCCGTTCTTGCTCATAACTTGGTTTATTTTTCCTGGCACCAATCCGGCCAATTCAGTTTCGGTGGTTAATGCCATCGGCATAATTATCTTGATCACGATACCGATACTGCTGGTGGTGTGGCGGCATAAAGAAAATATCCGGCGTTTATGGCGGGGCGAAGAATCGCGCATAAAATTCAGCAAATCAAAGTCGTAACCCATGGCAGATTTATCCCAGGCCGAGAAAATCGATTGGCTGCGGCTGTTGCGTTCGGATCAGATCGGGCCGGTCACGTTTCTCCATTTATTAGAACGTTTTGGCACGGCCAGAGCCGCGCTTGAGGCCTTGCCCGATCTCGCGCGGCGCGGCGGCAAAAACCGCAAATTGCGCATCACCAGCACCGCCGAGGCCGAACGCGAATTTTTTGCCGTCAAAAATTTTGGCGGCGAGATGATTGCCCTGGGCGAGTCCGATTATCCCCCGCTTTTGGCCGAGATCGAAGATGCCCCGCCCCTCATCACCGTGGTGGGTCACAAATTTTTGCTGCAACGCCCAGGCTTGGCGATTGTGGGCGCGCGCAATGCCTCGCTCAATGCCCGCCATTTGACCCAATCCATCGCCAAAGATTTAACGGCGGCGGGCTGGGCGGTGGTATCGGGTCTGGCGCGGGGCATTGATGCCGCCGCCCATCAGGGGGCCTTAGCTATCGAGGCCGGGCGCGATTTGGCAACCCCCAGCGGCGGCACCATTGGCGTGATTGCCGGCGGCATTAATGTGATTTACCCGCCCGAACATGCCGATTTGCAGCATGAAATTGGCGAGCGCGGCGTGTTGGTGGCGGAGTCGGCCTTTGGCACCGAACCCATGGCGCGTCATTTTCCCCGCCGCAACCGTTTAATTTCCGGCATTTCCCAAGGTTTGTTGGTGGTCGAAGCCGCCGAGCGTTCCGGCTCGTTAATCACCGCCCGCTTTGCCGCCGAGCAAAGCCGCGAAGTGTTTGCGGTACCAGGTTTTCCGCTTGATCCGCGCTGTCGTGGTTCCAATAATTTGCTGCGCGATGGCGCGATCATGACCGAATCGGCGGCGGATATTTTTGCCGCCTTGGCCCAAATGCCGCAATCCCAATCCCAGCGGCGTGTTTCCGAGTCCCGCCGCGATTCCTTTGCTGCGCCGCACAAATCCGCCGAAATTGCGGCGGATGAATTGGCGGCTGGGCGGCGGTTGATCCTGGAATTGTTAGGCCCCAATCCGATTGCCATTGACGAGATCATTGCCGCATCGGGCTGTGCGCGCGCCTTGGTCTTGACTGTTCTCATTGAATTGGAATTGGATGGGCGTTTAGAGCGGTACCCTGGCCATCGCGTGGGCTTGATTTATGGGGATTAAGTTTTTGCCCCAGCCTGCGACTTCTACGACACCTGCGACACCTGCGACATCTACGATACCTGCGACTTCTACGACATCTACGACACCTGCGACTTCTACGACACCTGCGACATAATGTCACAGCCAATAAAATGTCGATTAACCGATTTTGCCGCCGCCAAGACCGAGAACCCCCCCGCCGCCGCATCCAGGACAAAATCGCCTTCTTCGGTTACGGCTTCGATCAATTTGGCTTGGAGTTCTATCGGTTTGCTGTGGGCGTGGCCGCCGCGTTCATGCGTCTCGCTCACCACATCCGCGATGGTGTGAACACACCAGACACCTTTTGCACGTTTGGGCGGTTTTTGCAAGATAAGAAGATATTCCGATTTGCGACGGGTGCGATAGCCCATTCCAATCCGCCCTTTGTCCCAGGTAATGAGATCAACCGCCAGCAAATCCGTGTGGGCATACCAAGGATTGACGCCTTCGACCAGATGGAATTTATCGATCCACAGCATCAAATGACCCGACGGAGCCAAAACCCGCGCATATTCGCCGATAAATTGATGGATGGTCGCCTCGGTCATTTGCGTCAATTGAGCGCGTTTGATTTGCCGCTCGCCCTCATTGCCGTAATTCATGCGATCCAACACGCCGCGATATTGCGGATCGAAAAACGCCATCGGCACCGAGCCATCGGGAAATTGCTGGAGAAAACCGATCCCATCCGCACAAACCCGTTGATTGGCGATTTCTTTCAAGCCCGGCGGCAAATGGTTAAATAAAATCGCCGCATCTTGGCGATTTTTGCCATAGACGCTTTTGGCGTTGGGACGCGAGTCCGGCTCCAGCCTCCCCCTTATGGCGGGGCCAGGCGCGGGAAATCGGGGCGGCGGCGATGTGATTATCCGCCGAAAATTGCTGGTTTTTTCTGCCAATGCTGTCATCTGACCCTCAGGTGCCGCGCATCCATCTGGCGCGACTGGCTGAGAGCATAATTATGTTTGGCGGCTCATTCAAGGATTTTCGTTATGAATCAAATGGGTGGACGGTTGGGTTAATGCGATACGAAAAGAACCTGTCCTAATTATAATCCTTTTCCTAAAGAATTCCGATTATGACCCTCCTTCCTGCTTAGGGAAAGTCAGAACAAGTCTAGTTTTACCCCCCCTTCTTTAGAAGGGGGGGATAGCGACGCTTAG
>JASGCR010000154.1 GCA_030054015.1 Candidatus Symbiobacter sp.
CGACTCATCCCGCAATTATCTCACCACTAGCCGTAACTTATCTCAGTTCCCGACAATAAGGGGGGCTTACGCCCCCCTTTAACCCCCCGACTGGGTTCCCAGCCGCGCCCAAGCAGGCGCGGCGGGAATGAGGGAGTGTTTTTTTAGCCATGGCTCGCCAAGTATATAGTTCCTTTCCTAAGAGCCTGTGCGATAATTATTAAAAGTTTAGTAAGTGCGTCTTCACCCGCCGCTTGCGTTAGCAAGCGTGTCGGGTGATCCAGCTTTGACGCGCGTCTTCGCGGCAAAAATCTGCGGGTAATGACGCTCCTTCTTTTAGGATTGGTTCTGACCTTCCCAGCTCACCCACCCGCATTGACGCAAAAAACATACCATAAACACGGTAAAAAATTCAATTGTAACCCACCGCCAAATCAGGTAATTTTAACCGCTTTCATATGGGATATAAAATGTTATTTGATCCTTGGATTTTACGTGCGCGTGCATTGCTCAATGCGGGGTTGTATGACGATGCGCGTAACCTTATTCACAATTTGATCGATGAGCGCGGGCGCGAGACCGCTTTGTTGCAAGAACTGTCCGGGATTGAAAAAAACACCGGCAACCACGCCGCCGCGATTGCCCTGGCCCGCGAAGTCTTGGCCAATACCCCGCCAGACAGCGACCAATATCCCCAGGCTTATTTTGATCTGGCCTATTATCTGTATGAGGGGAAATATCTCGCCGAAGCCAAAACGATGCTGGAACAGATATTGGCAAAATCGGGGGATAAGGGGCATGAGGATACGGGCGCGCGCTTCCTGATGGCGCAAATTTATATGCTTGAGCGCGATTTTCTCCAGGCCAACCCGATCTTGCTGCGTTTGGTCAAGGAATCGCCGGATAATTTGGATTTTCGCCTGAATTTGGGCAATAGTTTTCATTTGATGGGGGCCTATAGTACCGCCGCCGAAGAATTTCGCCACATTATCGAGCGCGACCCCGATCATTGCGATGGTTTGGCGGCCTTAGGTTACGCCTTGGTCAAAGACGGGCAAGCGGCATCCGGCATCGAATTTTTGCGCCGAGCCAACCAAATCGCCCCATCGCGTCCGGAAATTGGGGCGCATTTGGCCGAGGCGATGAACACGGCGGGACAACATCAAGAAGCCCTCACGGTTTTGCTGGAACAAGAAGATTATCGTGGCAATAGCTGCGAATACTGGATGCAACGCGCCGCCACGCTTCGCCATTTGAATCAAATTGCCGCGGCGGTGGCGGGCTATAAACACGCGCTTGAGATTGAACCCACTAATTTTATCGCCAATAATAATTTGGCGTTGATTTACATTAACTTGGGCGATGTCGAAAAATCTGAGAGTTACCTTAATGCCGCCCGCGCCAACATCAACCAGTCAGATTATGCGCCGGTGGTGTACAGCAATGCCATTTATAACGCGCAATATTTGCCCGATCAAACCGCCACTGGCCTCCGCGAGATGCACCTGGGTTATAACCAGGCTCTGATCACCAAACCCGCCGCTCCGCCGTGGCATTTCCCCAATCCGCGCGATCCGGATCGTCCCTTGCGGGTGGGGTATGTGTCGCATGATTTTATGAACCACCCGGTGGGATTTTTTGTCTCGTCGGTGATTGGACGGCACGACCGCCGCCAAGTCGAAAGTTTTTGCTATAACACCCGCCAGCGCGAGGATAACATCACCAAAATCATCCGCGCCGGCGCCCATAATTGGCGGCAAATTCATGATTTTAACGACACGGCTTTGGAGCAATTAATCCGCCAAGACGCGATCGATGTGTTGGTCGATTTATCCGGTCACACCGCCGATAATAAATTGCCGGTATTTGCCCGCAAGCCCGCCCCAGTTCAAGTCACCTGGGCCGGATATGTTGGCACCACCGGCTTGGCGACGATGGATTGGTTGCTCGCCGATCGCTATCACGTGCCGCCGGAATTAGACGAACTTCATGCCGAGCGGGTGTACCGTATGCCGCATGATTATATTTGCTATGAACCGCCGAGCAATATGGTGACTGTGGCCGCCTTGCCTGCGCTGCAAAATGGCTATGTCACTTTTGGCTGTTTTAACAATCCGGTCAAGATCAACCGCAGCATCATGGCGGTGTGGGCGCGGATTATGCATCAGGTACCAAACTCCCGCCTGTTTCTGCGCTATGGTCAGGTGGGCGAGCCAGAAAGCGTCGCCCGCATCACCGATTTCTTTGCCGCGCAGGGCATTCCCAGCCATCGTTTGCGCATCGAAAATGGCGGTACCGCGATTTATATGTACCAAGGTTACAACGAGATGGACATCGCCCTCGACACCCAACCTTATTCCGGCGGCTTAACCACCTGCGAGGCCATGTGGATGGGCGTACCGGTGGTGACCTGTCCCTCCACCCGCTTTGCCAGCCGTCATTCATATTCCCATCTGACCAATGTGGGTTTGGGCGAAATGGTCGGGCAGAATTTTGATGATTATGTCCAGATTGCGGTGGCTTTAGCCCATGATTTGGGGCGTTTGAGTGCCATCCGCACCAGTTTGCGGGCGCGTATGGCGGCGTCGCCTTTATGCGATTCCGATCAATTTACCCTTGACTTAGAGGCTGCTTGGCGGTTCATGTGGCGAGAATATTGTGCTACTTTGTCCCCGCAAAGCGGGTGAGGCCTGGGGCAATCATGCCAAGCCTTTGCGGCATAGGGAAAATACCGGCTGTGAAAAAGGACGCGTCATTATGGGTTTGAAATTAAATCTCAAAGCGAACGAACGGCTTGTCATTAACGGGGCGGTAATCACCGCCTTGAAACCGACCTCGATCTTGATCAATAACCAAGTATCGATGCTGTTGGAGCGGCAAATTATGCGCCCCGAAAACGCCAATTCGCCGGCGCGTCGGATTTATTTCGCCGTGCAATGCGCCTATATGGCCGAAGAGGTTGAAAAACCCCGCTTTCTCGCCGAAACCGAAACCTATATCGCCTCGTATGAAACGGCGACCAGCCTGCCTTTGGTGAAGGTTTTGCTCCAACAAATTCGGTTGCAAGTCGGTGCGGCTAATTTTTACGAAGGCCTCAAACTTTGTAACAGTTTGATCGAGCATGAGGATAAATTAATGCAACTCGCCAAGGAACGTGTCGCCGCCCTCTCCCCGCCGCCGGAGTCCGAGGTGAGGGGGGAATAGGAAGTTTTTCGCACCCTTAAGACCTCTCCCGTAACCAGGCGAGGATTTCGCCGCGATGTTCGTCGAGGTCGGGAGCGATTTGGCCGGGCCGGGGATCGGGCAGGTCGCTTAATTTGATCGGATTGCCGGCGACAGGCAAGGACACGCCGCGCTCGGTGGCTGTGACCACCATGTGGCGGGCGGAAACTTGCGGCATCAGCATGGCCTCGCGCATCGTGTTGATGGGGGCGCAGGGAAAGCCAATTTTTGCCAATATCTCAAGCCATTCGGTTACGGTTCGTGCCGCCAAAGCATCTTCGATCAACGGCTTTAACGCGGCATAATTTTCATTGCGCGCTTCATTATTGGTAAAGCGAGAATCGGTGATGAGGTCGGTTTTGCCAATGACATGACAGAGTTGACCAAAAAGATGGTCATTGCCCGCCGCCAGAATAATCTGCCCATCGCGGCAAGCAAAGGCGCCAAACGGGGTAATGAGGGAATGGCGAATGCCGACGCGGCCTGGCACCTCGCCGGTGGCGCCATAGCGCATGACATTGGTGCCTTGCATCGACAAAGCCGCATCAAGCATCGAAACATCGACGCGGCGGGCGCGGCCTGAGCGTTCACGCCACAACAAAGCCGAGACAATGCCAGTGGCGGCAAACATCCCCGCCCCAATATCGCAGAGCGAAATCCCAATCGCTTGCGGGCCGCCATCGGGGGAACCGGTGACGCTCATGAGTCCCGACAAGGCCTGGATCACCATGTCATAGGCCGGGGCGGTCATCAGCGGCCCGGAATGACCAAACCCCGAAATCGAAGCGTAAATCAAATGCGGGTATTTTTTTTGCAAAATCTCCCAGCCATAACCCAATTTTTCCATCGTGCCGGGGCGGAAATTTTCCACCAGCACGTCGCCGCGCGCCAATAATTGATCCAAAATAATGCGGTCAGCGGGTTGTTTCAAATCCAGGCAAATCGATTCCTTGCCGCGATTATTGGAAATGAAATAAGCCGATTTTTGATGGACAAAAGGGCCAAATTTGCGGGTATCATCACCGCCGGGCGGCTCCACCTTGATCACCCGCGCCCCTTGATCGGCCAAAAGTTGGGTGCAAAATGGCCCCGCCAAGACCCGCGTCAGGTCAATCACGGTGATGCCGTCGAGGGGCGCGTTCAGTTCTTGCATGGTTTTATCCAATTATCCAATTATCTAACGGTCGGTTTTGGGTTAGGGGAAGATTACGACCCCCCCTTCCTGCTTAGGAAGGGGGGGAAAGCTCAGCTTAGTGCGAAGCACTTAGCTGAGCTAGGGGGGGTTGGTGATGATAACAATCTTACAATACAATCAATATATTACTCCAACCCCCCCAAGAAAAGCTCAAGAATTTTTTTGACAAAAAATTCAAGCTTTTCTATCCCCCCCTTCCAAGCGGGAAGGGGGGGTCATAAGGCAAGTTCTTTTGAAACTGCGCTATAACTCATGGCTTCGCGTCAAGCCCGCCACATGATTAAGCGGCCCATGCCCGTGGCCAAAACCGGGGGCCTGGGCAATTGCGAGGCGGACATAATCGCGGGCCTGGGCCACCGCATCAGCCAAGGGAAACCCTTGCGCCAACAGGGTCGCCACCGCGCTCGCCAAGCTACAACCGGTGCCGTGAGTGTGGAGGCTTGCGATCCGCGGCGCGGAAAAAATCACCTCTTGCGGCGTGGTGTCGCGGCTGGTCTGGAACAGCAACAAATCGTCGATGTGATCGCTTGGTTTGCCGTCGGGGGTCACTGCATGGCCGCCTTTAAGCAACACCGCCCGCAGGGGCGATGCGGCACGCGACGATATCGCCCCCGCTTGCATCATCTCTAACAAAACCCGGGCGGCGGCGCGGCAATTTTCCGGGGAGTCGCATTTTTGGTTGGTCAGGGCTTCGGCTTCGGGCAGATTGGGCGTCAGAATCGTGCTGCGCGGTAAGGCGCGGAGGCGGAGGCTGTCCACCGCCGCCCGCGCGAGCAAATTTTGCCCGCCTTTGGCCACCATCACCGGATCAAGCACTATCGGTACCTGCGCCAAAGGGTCGCACATCACCAGGCTCGCCATGACGCTGTTGACCATCGCCGCATCGCCCAGCATCCCGATTTTGACGACATCGACCCCCAAATCTTGCCACACGGCGCGGATTTGGGCTGCGACCAAGGCGGTTGGGAGGGGAAAGATGCCGGCATCGCCACCCACCACCCCCATGGTGGTTTGTACCGTCACCGCCGTGACGGCGGTCATGGCATAGCCGCCCAGGGCGGTAATGGTCTTAATATCGGCCTGGATGCCCGCCCCGCCGACCGAATCCGAGCCCGCAATCACCAGAATTTTGCCGTTAATGTGCATTTCGTTTCTCCAGATTAATATGAAGGTCTGAACAAGTCCTAAAAAAGGGAGCGTCATTACCCACCGCGCAGCCAAAGAGCGGCAAAAAAGGGAGCGTCATTACCCGCCGCGTAGCCAAAGAGCGGCAAAAAAGGGAGCGTCATTACCCGCCGCGTAGCCAAAGAGCGGCAAAAAAGGGAGCGTCATTACCCGCCGCGTAGCCAA
>JASGCR010000002.1 GCA_030054015.1 Candidatus Symbiobacter sp.
TACCCACCGCGCTGTCCGTTATTAACGGACAGCGCGAGTTGGGTAATCCCCCAGGCATTTTGGGGAACAAAACTCCTGGGGGATTCCCCGACTCGAAATATCCGTGTAACACGGATATTTCGGCGGGGAATGACGCTCCTTTTCTACGACTTACTCAGACCTTCCTTAAACAGACACAGGTGATGGTGATGAGCGATCGATTGCAACCGATATTACAGGCCACACGACAAGATTTGGTCGCCAAAAAATTATCGCGCAAATTAACCCAATTGGAATCCGACCTGGCGGCCGGCCAGGCTCCGCCGCGCCGCGATTTTATCGCCAGTTTGAGGAATGGGGCCAAAAACCATCATTTGGCAGTCATAGCCGAGATTAAAAAAAATTCGCCGTCCCAAGGTGCCATTAGCGGCGAAAATATGAACGTGGCCGGCCAGGCCCAGGCCTACCAGGCGGGCGGTGCCGATTGCCTGTCGATTTTGACCGAGCCGCATTATTTCAAAGGCAAATTAGCCGACATGCAGGACGGGCGGGCGGCGGTTCACCTGCCGGTCTTGCGCAAAGATTTCATGGTGGACGCTTGGCAATTGGCGGAATCGCGCCTGGCTGGGGCCGATTGCGCTTTGCTGATTGTCGCCGCCTTGGGGGATGAGACGGCGCCGATGCACCAGGCCGCACGTGATTATGGCCTTGATGTGCTGGTCGAAGTCCACAACCAGGCCGAATTGGACATCGCGCTCAAAGCCAATGCCCAAATCATCGGGGTCAATAACCGCAATTTGACCGATTTTTCGATTGATCTGGCGGTGGCGGAAAGTTTGCGCCCCCATATTCCGTCGGGTGTCATCGCCATTGCCGAGAGCGGCCTGGAAAAGGACGGAGATTATCTGCGTATGCGCGACGCCGGTTATGATGCCGTGTTGGTTGGTACATCCTTGATGAAAGCGGGCGATCCGGCCTTGCGGCTGAAAAAAATCTTTGCAAGCTTGGCGGAATCATGACCCATATAAAGTTTTGCGGTATCACCAGGGCGGAAGATGCGGTTCAGGCGGTTGATCTGGGTGTCAATGCGTTGGGGTTTAATTTCTGGCCGGGCAGCAAACGGTTTGTCGACAGTGAAATCGCCAAAGACATCATCAAAAACCTGCCCATTTTGGTGCAATCGGTCGGGATTTTTGTCAATCAATCGGCCCTTGACATAAAGGCCATCTATGACCAATGCGGCCTTAATATTTTGCAACTTCATGGCGACGAGACCCCCGAATTTGCCCGTAATCTGCCCAAAATTCCCCTGATCCGAGCCTTTCGTCATTTGGCGATCAAACATGCGCTGGATGAATGGAAAAAGCTTCGTACAACTTTTTTGGTTGATGGCGGGGCCGAATCGATAGTGATTATCGACGAAATTTATGAACGGCTTTCCGCCAGTGAGAAAAATAACCTAACCTATGGCGGGTCGGGCAAAACGGCCGATAAGAAATTAATCGAATTTTTTGCCCCTCACGGCAGATTTATCCTGGCGGGCGGCCTTACTCCCGCCAATGTGGGCGAGCGGATACGGAAATTCCGCCCCTTTGCCGTCGATGTGGCCAGCGGCATCGAATCCGCCCCCGGCATCAAAGACCCTGCCAAAATGCGCGATTTTGTCGCGGCGGTGCGGGCGGCAGATCATGCGTTGTTGCGGCCATAATTCCGCTTTTTTTAATCACTTTCCTGCGATATATTATCCCGCGTATTGAACATCGCCGTGATGGGCAGAGGGGAAAAATCATGAAATTAAACGACATTGGCGGCATAGCCGCCTGGGTGATCGTTCTGACCTTTTTGGTGATCGCGGCCGATAAAATGGGCGTGATTAAATTACGCAGCGATCCGCCAGTTGCCACCGCCGCCGCGCCGGTCAAAAAATAAATTTTGTTCCGTTGCGTCGCTTACCGCTCATGCATCATCTGTTTAATCCCGGCAATCGCCTTGGCGGGGTTTAAACCCTTGGGGCAGGTGCGGGTGCAATTCATGATGGTGTGGCAGCGATAAAGTTTGAACGGATCATGCAACGCGTCCAACCGCTCGCCGGTATTTTCGTCGCGGCTGTCGGATAAAAATCGGTACGCCTGGAGCAAAATCGCCGGCCCCAAATAGCGGTCGCCGTTCCACCAATAACTGGGGCAAGACGTCGAACAACAAAAACACAAAATACATTCCCACAAACCGTCCAATTTGGCGCGTTCCTCTGGCGATTGGAGGCGTTCGCGTTCGGGGTCGGCACTGTGGGTTTGCAGCCAGGGTTTGGTGTCGGCATATTGGGCATAAGGAACCGACAAATCCGGAACTAAATCCTTGATCACCGGCATGTGGGGGAGCGGGTAAATCGTGACGGCGTGGCTACATTCTTCGATGGGTTTGAGGCAGGCCAGGGTGTTCACCCCGTCAATATTCATGGCGCAGGAACCGCAAATCCCCTCGCGGCAGGAACGGCGAAAGGCCAGGCTGGAATCCATCTCGCCCTTCATTTTGATCAGGGCATCCAATACCATCGGGCCGCAATCATTGACATCGAGTTCGAACGTGTCGATGCGCGGGTTGCTGCCCTCATCCGGCGACCAGCGATAAACGCGGAATTCTTGGAGTTTGACCGGTTTGGCGGATGCGCCCGCCGCGCCTTGGCGACGCGGTTTCGCGCTGTGGCGGCGGCCTTTGGTGACTTTGGAATTTTTCGGCAGGGTAAGTTCGACCATGTTAATCCTCAGGACGGTTTGCTTGATAGAGTTATGTTATGGGTTAAACATAATTCGGATTTAATAACTTGTCGGTGCTGTAAACTAAATTTTCGATAAAATCGGCAACAATCTGCAACTCCGATTTATTGATGGGCAAAAGAGTATGTTCTAACGTCGTGATTGTATCAGGTGGTTGTAAATCGGCTTGGTGAGCAATGATGTTACGACGGTCAACAATCTCTTTTAATTTTGCCTTTACTCGCCTAGATTTTTCAGACAATGGTAAAATCTCGCTTGTCTCTTGGACAAATAGTGCAGAATTTTCTTTGACTAATTCTTCCCAGAATTTTATATTTGTACAATATTTTAAATATTCTGTAATCTTATCTGGTTGTTGCAAAGTCTGTCCCTGTAAAAACTCACGCACTTCAAGTTCAAAATATTTTACAGTATTTATGACGAAGACATCGAATTTTGTCGAATCAGCCCGATCAATCATTGAACCCAAGGTTCCTAGGGAAATTTTGAAATCCGAAAATTTATCTGTAGGTGAAATTTTTCCGAGATATATCATAACCATGCGGTCAAGGATAATTTCATGAAAATATAAATCCAACGCACTGACTCGCGCCACCCATTCCCATCTTAATAATTCATCGGGTTGCAAGGCGGTGCTGTAATTATTGGTTAAAAAACTATGGAGAGCAGAAACGTGATTGCACCTATCCCATGCGTCCTTGAATAAAATCAGTGCAGACATGGCCTAATTCTCGCCTTAGATTGACGGCTATTAAGCCGCCTTTGATGATTCTGAGGTGTTATGACGGCATTCTGAGAGGGCAAATATTTTATTTGCTAAAGTTTTGTATAAGTCATAATATTCTTGAATATTTCCTTCATTCGTTATAGCGCGTGTACCAGTTCCCTTTGCGTCGGGCGGCAAGCAAAATATCGGCACATTTTCTTCATGCGATTTTGCCATTAGGCTCTTAAAATCTTTTGCTTGGACGATAGATTCCGATGGGTCTATTCCCATGACTTTTTTAAATACATCGATATCCAACATGTGGTGGTCGCGCATTTTCGGTACAAACTTGTCTTTCATAGCCTGATTTATCCATTTTTGAAACAACACTGAAGCCTCCATACTATAAGGCTGGAAACGGGATATAATTGCACCAGCAAATTGGACATGGGGGGGTAGAAACGGATAAGTTGCTTCGCGCAAGATATTCGTTTGACTGGCCTTTTCAGCCCATTTTTTCCAATTGGGCAAAGCCTTAGACAGTGAATTAATTGCCATAGCCGAAAAATAATCTGGCTGCATCGGCACGATGAAATAATCCGAAGTCATGATGATATTCATATTAATTGGACTTAGGCTGGGGTTTAAATCAACCAAAACATAATCAATGTTATATTTTTCTGCCGTGCGATCAATCATATACTTCAAAGAACCTGGTATGTTTTTTAATACAATCAATTCATGCCCCAATTGCTGGGCCAAGCCCAAAGTAGCCTCATACTGTGCCATTTCCAGGTGACCAGGCAGAATAAATAAATTTGGCTGCTTATCAATTTGTACACATTCGGCCCCGGAAATAAGCACTGGCTGGCATTCAAAAGCCGGGGCTAAGGCATCCCTAACATTATTTGCCGGCTTGGCTGTGTAAAATTGCTCTAGATCATCGATTTCCTTAAATTTCAGTGTAAGGCCGGTTAAATTACATTGCGGATCAAAATCCACCAACAAGACACGCTTTCCTAATTCCGCCATCATCCAGCCCAGGCTGAACACCGTGGTGGTTTTGCCGACTCCACCTTTGTGATTAAAAAAACTAATGATTTTTGCCATCATCCGAACTCCTCTCGCCATATATCACTTGAAATGACATCTCGCCAACACTTCGCCTAAAATAACACATAGATGCGCAAATAAAGATGGAAATTCTGACTCGACTTAATACACCCTCGGCTTGGGCGGGATATACTCAACCTCATCCGTCAGGGTATAATTATGCACCGGACGTGATCCCAAACGCGGCGATTTAACGTCGCCGCCAGCGACGGCACCCGCCACCGCGCCATCATGCCAGGCCAGGCTGTGGATCATCCATTTTTCGTCGTCGCGGTTCGGGAAATCCTCACGCGAATGCGCCCCGCGGCTTTCGGTGCGGTTATGGGCACAGGCCAGGGTGACCTCGGCTTGCGCCAACAGATTGTCATATTCCAAGGCCTCAACCAAATCGCTGTTCCAGATCAAAGATCGATCGCTAATCCCCAATTCACGGCTGTCGCTGCGAATTTCTGCCACGGCATGGATGCCCTCGGCGATAAATTTGCCATCGCGGAACACGGCGCAATGGGTTTGCATGGCGCGTTGCAACCGCAGCCGCAATTCCGCCGTGCCGTATTTCCCCGCCGCCTGGCGGTGGCGGTCAAACCGCGCCAGGGCCTGGTCGGTGGCATCTTTGGCAAGCGGTTTATGCGCCGCCCCCGGTTTGATCAATTCGGCGGTACGCAGGGCGGCGGCGCGACCAAACACCACCAAATCGACCAATGAATTGGTGCCAAGCCGATTCGCCCCATGCACCGAGACACAAGCCGCCTCGCCAATCGCCATAAGGCCAGGACAGACCGCATCGGGGTCGCTGGCGGTGGGGCGGAGGGCCTCGGCGTGATAATTGGTGGGTACCCCGCCCATATTGTAATGGACGGTCGGCAATACCGGAATCGGCTCGCGCGTCACATCCACGCCGGCGAAAATTTTGGCGGTCTCGGAAATGCCGGGTAATTTTTCATGCAAAGTGGCGGCGGGCAAATGTTCCAAATGCAGGAAAATATGGTCTTTTAACGGCCCGACGCCGCGGCCTTCATTGATTTCGACCGTCATGGCGCGGCTTACGACATCGCGCGAGGCCAAATCCTTAGCCGATGGCGCGTATCTTTCCATGAAACGCTCCCCCGCCGAGTTGGTGAGATAACCGCCCTCCCCCCGCGTGCCTTCGGTGATTAAACAGCCCGCGCCGTAAATACCGGTGGGATGGAATTGGACAAATTCCATGTCTTGTAACGGCAAACCCGCCCGCAACGCCATGGCATTGCCGTCGCCGGTACAAGTATGGGCAGAGGTACAGGAAAAATAGGCGCGGCCATAACCACCAGTGGCCAAAACGGTCTGATGCCCACGGAACAAATGCAGAGAACCATCTTCCAGGCACCAGGCCAATACGCCAACGCACGACCCATCGGCAGACATGACCAAATCCAGGGCGATATATTCGACGAAGAACTCGGCTTGGTGTTTCAAAGATTGTTGATACAAAGTATGCAATATCGCATGACCGGTGCGGTCGGCGGCAGCACAGGCGCGGGAGACCAATTTTTTGCCATAATCCGCCGTGTGGCCGCCAAACGGGCGTTGATAAATTTTGCCATCTGGGGTGCGGCTAAAGGGTACGCCAAAATGCTCTAACTCAATCACGGCCGGGATGGCGTTGCGGCAGAGATATTCAATCGCATCTTGGTCGCCGAGCCAATCCGAACCTTTGACCGTGTCATACATGTGGAACCGCCAATTATCCTCTTCCATATTGCCGAGGGCGGCCCCAATCCCGCCTTGGGCGGCGACGGTATGGCTGCGGGTGGGGAAAACCTTGGTGATACAGGCGGTGCGAAACCCACTCGCACTCATGCCCAGGGTGGCGCGTAAGCCGGCCCCGCCCGCCCCGACAATAACCACGTCGTAATGATGTTCGGTAATTTGATAGGATGGCGACATGTTTGGTCCGTGTCCGTCACAGGTTAAAAATTATAAAGACGCGCGCCGCTTGTTTAACCCAGCCTGATTAGGATAAATACAAACGCACCAGGGCAAAGACCGAGACAATGCCAAACCCGCCAAAGCCAGCAAAAGTGATCAGCAACAAGAAGGAACGCCATTTCACATTGGCGATGTAATCTTTATAGATCGTCTCTAACCCCAAATAAGCATGATAATAGGCAAAGACGAAAAACACCATCATGCCGATGGCGACGCTGGGCCGATGCAGCGACGCGATAAATTGATCATACCCCTGGACGCAATTGGCAACAATCACGGTGACCAACCACACGACCAAGGGAACCATAATAATCGCAGTCAGGCGTTGCATTTGCCAATGATGCAGGCCATGACCAGAGGCCCCGCGGTTGCGATGCTGGCGAAAGCCAGGCGACAGGCTGGCGGCGGGCGAAGATTTCTCAGCGGATCGGTCGAACGACATGATTTCCTCCCTGGGCGATGCGTTTTAGCCGTCAAAGCAAAATTTATTAGACATCCAACGGTATGACCCTAAAGGCAACGAGCCAGGTCAGGATTGACAAGACCAGACTCGCCCCGACCACGAGATAACCGCTGCGATAGGTCGATGTTAGACTAAATCCATAGCCCGCATCCCAAAATAAATGTCGCACCCCATTGCATAAATGATAATACAAAGCCAGAGTCCAGCCAAATAATCCAAATTGGACAAAGATGTTCGCGGCGATGCGTTGCACCAGGGCGTATGATTCGGGGCCACTCGCCAAAGCAACCACAATGAACGTCAAGAAAACCGTCCCAACCGACAATGCGATGCCCGCCAGGCGATGAAGGATCGACATGACCGAGGTCAATTGCCAGCGATAAATCTGTAAATGCGGCGACAAAGGGCGGTTGCTGTTGGCAAGCTTGGTGCTGTGACTGTGTGATGACATAAGGCGGTTCCATGGGGATAAATTTTAACGGGAATTTAGCGGTCTTATAGCCATTTTTCCGTAGGGAGGGACGGGCATAAAGCGAACTCCATTTATAACCTAACTTTATAACAATTTTATAAAACCGCGAGGTTAAATTGAACGATTATTTAAGCGCGCCTTCCATAAAACCTTGAAAAATAAAAATCAAGTTGAAAAAAAATATACTTACAATTTAATTTTTTGGCACAAAGTCGCAAAACTAATCTGACATAATCGCCTGGCATTGTAGCATCATCGCCGCGGCCAGGGGTGAAAAAGGTTCGCGTTCGGCAATCACCCAACCAATTTCATGTTTCAGGCTTGGCAAGACCAAGCTTGCGCTTAAAATCCCGTCGGGCCGGCCGATTTCGCTGAGCCAAGCGCGTGGCACAATCGTGGCACCACAATCTTGGCGCACCGCCCCGACCAGGGCGGATAAATTATCGGCCTCGAAGACCACATGCGGCGAAACGCCGCAACTGCGAAAGGCCGCGTCAATAATGCGGCGATTCTGCATGGATGAATCAAGCAGGCACAGGGGGTAATTCGCGGCATCGGCCCAGCCTATTGCGCCGCAACCAAGGGGATCGGAGCGATGGGGGTCGCGCCCCCCTTTCTGCCCCGTTTTTTGCCAATTATTATCCCCCTCGACGCGCGACTGCCGCAGCAACAGAAAATATTCTTCATAAAATAATTTTGCGCTGCGCACATCAGAAAGCGGCTCGTTATCGAGATAGGTCAAACCAAGATCGAGATCAAAATTATGCAGGCCGCGCTCAATATCGATGGACGACATCGAACTGATTTTAAGGGTGACATTGGGGTGGCTGGCGCAAAACGGGGCGGTGATTTTCCCCAATAATGGCAGAACGGTCGGGATCGCCCCGATGCGAATTTGCCCAACAAGCCCCTGGCGCAAGGCCCCAATTTCTTGCTCCAAACTCGACAATTCCGCCAAAACCCGCTTGGCATAGGTCAATAAAGTATGGCCGGCTGCGGTAAAGCCTTGGAATCGCTGCCCGCGTTCAACCAAGGGGGTACCCATCTCGGCCTCTAATTGGCGCAAGGCGGCGGACAGGCTGGGTTGGGTCACTTTGCAGGCCTGGGCCGCCCGCGCGAAATGTTTCTCCCGCTCAAGGGCCACCATAAATTGCAATTGGCGAATCAGCATTTTTTCCGTTCCCTCTTTCTCGGCGGTTAAGAGCATGGTTCAAAATTAATGTTATACTCCGAGTCCTTGAAAATTCGCCTTTATGACCCCCCCTTCCTGCTTAGGAAGGGGGGGATAGCTCCGCTTAGGGCGAAGCCCTTAGCGGAGCTAGGGGGGGTTGGTGATGTTAAGAATCTATTAATATAATCAATATATTACACCAACCCCCCCAAGAAAAGCTACGTCGCCTGCTTCGCAGTCGCCTAGCTTTTCTATCCCCCCCTTCCTAAGCAGGAAGGGGGGGTCTAAAAGACTTATTCCGACCTTCCTTAAAGCGATTTCACCGCCTGTCGCACCGCGATGAGCCAATCGGCGGCGGTCTCCAATTCGGCGGCGGTGGTCATGCGCCCCAAACCAATCCGCAAACTCGCCAAGGCTTGGTCTGGTCGCAGCCCCAAAGCCAGTAAACTGTCCGATGGCCTAAGCCTGGCGGTATGACAGGCCGATCCCGCCGCCACCGCCACATGCTTCGCCAAAGTCGGCAATAAATCCGCCGCCCGCACGCCGTTCCAACCCAGGCTGAGAATGCCCGCCACCCGTTGCGGCACCGGCGCGGACGAATCTGACAAGGGCAGGCCGTGCAAGACGAGATCGGGCCAGGCCTGGCTGATTTTGTCGAAAAACCGCGCCGCCAAAACCGCGATGCGGGACTCGTCGTCGCGGTAACGCGCCGTGGCCAGGGATGCCGCCTGGCCCAAACCCACCACCAACGGCACCGGAACGGTACCCGCCCGCATCCCGTGTTGCTGTCCCCCGCCAACCACCAGAGGCTGTAACGTCAGGGCGGAATTCTGGCAGAGATATAACGCGCCAATTCCCTTGGGGCCATAGGCTTTATGCGCCGAAAAACTGATCAGATCGGCATAATCGGCAAAATGCGCCACATCCACCCGTCCCAAGGCCTGGGCGGCATCGACATGAAACACAATACCGCGTTGCCGCAACAAGGCTCCAAGCTCGGCGATGGGGTTAATCGTGCCAAATTCATTTTGCACCGCCATGACCGAGACCAATTTCGTCGCGGCGGTTAAATGTTCCGCCAATAAGGACGGCGTAATCCGACCCGACGGAAGCCGAACCCCCTCTGACCCCCCCTCTGACCTATGCGCCGCCAAAGGCAAAATGGTTTTGACCTTAATGGCGGGGTGGGAATAAGCGAGCATGTGGGCAGCTTGGCTGACCGACTCATGTTCGTAACCCGACAATAAGATTTCGCTGGGTGCGGGGGATTGGGCGGCGGCCAGACTCCCCCGGCCGGTAAACAGGCCAAAAAGGGCGAGGTTATTCGCCTCGGTCGCGCCAGAGGTAAAAATAATCTCTTGCGGCTTCGCCTGGATGGCGGCGGCAAGCTGGCTTTGGGCTTGGAAAACCGCTTCCTCGGCCTGCCAGCCCATTTCATGCTGGGTGGCATGGGGATTGGCAAAATCCTGGCTAAAATAGGGCAGCATCCGCGCCAAAATGGCCGGATCGAGCGGGGTCGATGCGGGATAATCAAGATAAATCATGCTTTTGCCCTCCCCCTCGGCGCGGCATTTGTGGCCGGATCGGTCTTTATTGCTCGATCCAGTGTAACGCATCGACCGCGCCGCATTGATGGCAATAAGATGTCCATTCGCTCGCCGTGCTGAGACAGGCCTGACACCGCCAGGCATCGGGCGCAGACAGACGGTCAGGCGGCGCACGGTCATAAAGTCGCGTCGAGTCGGATGGGCGCGGTTTTGTCCGCCCGCCATTGCCGTCCGGCCGTTGGTTTTCGCTGTGAATTTCCTGGGCGACATGTTGAATAATTTTCTCGGCCCGGCGGCGATATTGGCTGCCCATGCTGGATGCGCGTTCGGCATAGCGTCTGGCTTCGCCCCAAAGACTGGCCTCGATACAAATGGTTGCCATCACCAAATCGGTTTCGCCATCGCGCGGGGCGCGGCGTTCCAAGGCGGCAAAGCGACGCACATGTTCCAAAGCGGTGGCATTGGGGGCGGCGGCGCGGTAAATCGCGGCAATCTCGGCATGGCGGGTTTTATGCCATAATTTTTCGATCAAGCGTTCGGCCCCGCGATAATCGCGCTCGGCAATCATCAGGCGTGTCACCATGATAATGGCGGGGACGAAATCGCGTTGCCGCGCCAGGCCGCGGCTGGCCAGTGCGAGGGCGAGTTTATAATTGCCCAATTGCCGTTGTTCATCCGCCGCCCCCAATAAGGCAATCACGCGCTTGCGTTGGAGGGCTTGGGGGGTGAGGCCGGGAAAATTTTTGCGCCGCTCTAACAAAAGCCGGAGTGCTGCCCAATCATGGCGTTCCTCATAAAGCGACAGCAGCATCCGATTGGCCCAAGGGGCTTGGTTGGCCAAGGCCAAGCCCTGTTCGGCGGCCAGCACGGCCTGTTCTTTTTCGCCCATCGCCAGGGCCAAACGCGCCAAACCGTGATAGGCGGTTTGGGCTAATATGCGATCACTGGTGACGGATTGGTAGAGGTTTTTGGCCTCGTCGCGTTGTTCCGTCAGCTCGGCATAAATGGCCTCCAATAAACGCGCTTTTATCTTGCCGTCTTCCAACAGGGCGGTTTGTTTGGCGGCATGTTGCAGGCCGCGTACATCCCCAGCCTCGGCCAATAACAAGCCAATGCCAAAGGCGGCCTGGGCCTCACCCCGCCTGGCCCGCCAGTTTTGCCACCAAGCTTTGGGACGCGCCAAAACCAATGCCACCACGCCCGCAAGCAACCGCCCCAACACCATGAGCAGGAACAGCAACAGGATCAAGACCGCCAAATCCGATTCAACCCGCCAGCCCAGCCATTCAATCACCAACAAACCAGGGTGAAAGGCCAGCCACAAAGCCGGAATCAGCAACAGGGTCAAAACCAGGATAAATTTGATGGCTTGGATCATTTTTTTCCTTTACCTCTCCGTCGCCAGGTTCTTACCTGGTACCAGGGCGGTTAAACAGGCTGGCAGTATAGCGGGTTAGGTGGGTCACCGCCGTCTCGGCGGCTAAGATATTTTGGGCTTGGCCGAGCCAATCGGCAAAGGCCGGGGCCGCGCTGGCGGGCAGTCGCTGCAATAACGTGACGGCACTCCCCAAACCATCTTGGGTGAGGGCATTGTTGGCGGCGGCCAAAATCGCATCGAGCGACTCGCCCGTGGTGCGGTCAATGCGGCGCACCACCACCAAATGCGAGAGCAACCGCATCACGCTTTGCCAAAAACCAGCTTGGCCTTCGCTCATGTAATTGGCTTTGGCCTCGCGGGCGGCGGCGGGAAAGGCCAAATACAGCGCGATTCGGTGCGGCACCCCGGTGGCGGCCAAGGGCGTTAAGGTCGCAATCGCTTGATCCGGCAGGGCATTGGCTTGCAGCGAGGTGCCATGCAGCAATCGGATCAGGGACAAAGTTTCGGCAAAGGGCAGCCCCGCTTGGACTTGGCGCGATAATTCGGCCACCAAAATCGCCAAGGAAGCCGCCCGCGTGGGGGCATCATCGGCGGGACGGGCGCGGTCTTTGGCCAGGCGGTTGACCAAATTGGTGACGCTGTCCAAACGGGTGGCCAATTGTTGGGTCGCTTCGCTGGCCGTATCCCCCTTGGCGGTGGACACCATCGCCAGGGCTTTTTCGAGTACCGTCACCCGCGCCTGTAATTCCTCGATGCGGGCGAGCAGAGATTTTTCATTGGGTTTTTCACTGGGTTTTTCATTGGGTTTTGGTTGGGGCAATAAGGCGGCATTTTCTGTGGCGGGTTCGGCACCGTCATTGTCACCGACCGATTGACCCGCCAACCAGGGGACACGCCAAGCGGCGAGCAGTTTTGCCACCAAATCGGGCCGCTGCCAGGCCGTGATGCCGATCCCGGCCGCCAATATGAACAACACGGTCAAGCCAAAGCCCAGATTTTGCCGCCATCCTCGGCGCGACGATTTTATCGCTCTGGCCGGATTGGGCTGGCTCGAAGGATGGGGCGAAGGAGGGGGCGAAAGATCAGACACGAGAATTTTTCCTTATACTCTGATTCCAAAAGAATCCGCTTTTAGACCCCCCCTTCCTGCTTAGGGAAAGTCTGAGTAAGTCTAGTTTTACCCCCCCTTCTTTAGAAGGGGGGGATTAGTTTCGCTTAGCTGCGAAGCAGCTTAGCGAAACTTGGGGGGGTTGGTAATAGTAAAAATCTGATCAGAATCAATATCTTGCACCAACCCCCCCAAGAAAAGCTTTGGCTCGCCTTCGCTCGCCAAGCTTTTCTATCCCCCCCTTCTAAAGAAGGGGGGGTAAATAAATTTTCGACTTAATCAGACCTTCCTTAGGAAGGGGGGAAACCGAAGCTTGGCAGCTTGCCGCCTAGCTTCGGTCGGGGGGGTTGGTGATTGCAGAGATTTAATTAGAATCAATGCCATTCACCAACCCCCCCAAGAAAAGCTAAGAATTTTTTTACAAAAAATTCTAGCTTTTCTATCCCCCCCTTCCTAAGCAGGAAGGGGGGGTCAGAGATTTTTTCGCCTTATTCTATGTTTCCCTAAGCACGAAGGGGATCATAAAAGTGAATTTTCGAGCACTCGCAGTATAAATCTTATTTTGCCACCGCGATGTGACGCAAAGCCTTATCGCGCCAGCGCGGTGGCGGCAATTTCTGCGACCAAAGCCGCTTGATTGGGGCGGGCGGCGCAATATTGGGCGGCATAGTCACAACGCGCCGCCGCCGCCACTGCCGGCGACAGAGAAAATAACACCACCCGCCGCAGGGCGGCCTCTCTGCCCGCTTGGCGCACCAAATTCTCGAACAAAGTCACCGAACGGGACGAAAACATAGCGGTGGCAAAGCACTCGGAACCGCCATCGGCCTCGGCAGCCGCCAAAAATTGTTCCAAAGACGGGGGGTAGGCCGTCGCCGCCACCGCATCATAGAGCGGTAACGCACGAAGATCAAACCCAGCCGCGACCAGGGCCTCGCGCAAAGCCGGCGTGGTGACGCGGCCACAAAGATATTGTATCCATCCGTCTTTGGGGTGCAAATTATTTTGCACCAATTGGGCTAAATCGCCACCATGGCCTTTGGCACTATAAATCCGGCGAAAGCCCCAGGGGGATAAATTTGGGGATAAATTTGGGGATAAAACTGGCGATAAAATTTCGGCAGTGGCATCTCCGACACAAAAAATCGGCAGCCCCCGCAGCCAATGGCGCTGCCCATCCGACCAGGACTTGATCGAATCGCGCATGACCCGCGCGGCATTGGCCGAACTCAGCATCACGGCCTGGCAGCTCTGAATTTGGCAATTGGTGGGCGCATCCAACTCCCAATGGGCGATGGTTTGGATGGTCATTAAGGGGACGATCACCGCCTCATGCCCCATGGCCTGCAGGCTGGTTGCCAGCGATTCAGCATCTTCGCGCGGGCGGGTAATTAATATGCGCATCTTCGCCGTCACGTTTGTTGCATCATTTGCAAAATATTTTTTCCCACCATTTGCCCCAATGACGCGGCTTGAATTTGAGTGCTGAATGAACCCATTGCGCCAATGTTCACCCAACCTTCATAAGAAAATCCCAGGAAAATCTCGGCCTCATTTTGCCATAATTTTGAACCGTCTGGTTCCGCCAGTAACCCGCGCAGCCGCAGGTGTCCTTTGGGCAAAATTTCGGCATAACTGGCAATGGGGGTGCGACAACTGCCATCCAATATTTCTAACATGGCGCGTTCGGCGATGACGGCATGTTGGGTGTCGGGGTGGTTAATCGCCGCCAGCCAATGCGGTAACTGGGGATGATCTTGGCGATATTCGAGGGCTAAGGCTCCCTGGGCGACGGCGGGGAGCATGATTTCCGGCTCTAACACCACCGCCATCGCGGCAAGTTGCTCCGCCAGGCCCAGGCGGTTAATGCCAGCCAGGGCCAAAAGGGTCGCATCGGCCACCCCGGATTCTAATTTGCGTAAGCGGGTGGCGACATTGCCGCGAAACAGCACGACCTCTAAATCCGGGCGGCGATGCAGCAATTGCGCCTTGCGCCGCAGGGCCGCCGAGCCAATTTTACAGCCGGACGGCAAGGCCGCAATCACTTGCGCGGCGGTACGACCGTCGCACAAATGCCGCAATTTTGGCCCCAACACCAACAGATCGCGCGGGTCTTCGCGCTTGGGGACGGCATCCATCACCAACCCATCGGGCAAGCGGGTGGGCAAATCTTTCATTGAATGCACCGCCAGATCGATGCGGCCCGTC
The DNA here is from genome assembly GCA_030054015.1 of Candidatus Symbiobacter sp. GTDB lineage: Bacteria > Pseudomonadota > Alphaproteobacteria > Elsterales > Elsteraceae > JASGCR01. Next base: position 14,885 of record JASGCR010000002.1, read on the forward strand.
GCCAGGGCGTTTTCGATTTCAATTGTAAACAGACCTTTGCCGCCAATTTCCGCCAAAGACTGCGGGGATCGATCCCCCTCGGTCACAAAGGGGACAATGGTAATGGCCTCTGGCGCGGCCAATTCGGGCCAGGTTTGCGCCAAAATATCCCGCATAGAATGGGCTTGCGCCAAGGCCAAGGGGCTGTTACGAGTTCCGATGCGAAGCATTTTTTGTTCCGTTCATCGATCAATGCCGCGATTCCGATCACGGCGGGTCGTTGCCGCGTTAATGTGCAAAGCCCATAACATAGAATCCCCTCTGCAAACAGCGTAAGATTTATGGAAAAAATAATTTTGGCGATTGAAACCAGTTGCGATGAATGTGCCGCCGCCCTGGTGCGGGGGGATAAAACCATTCTGTCCTCGGTGATTCATACCCAATTGGAAACCCATCTCCAATATGGCGGGGTGGTGCCGGAATTGGCGGCGCGGGCGCATTTAGAGACCATTCAAGCCGTCGTGACACGTGCCTTGACCGAGGCGGGATGCGGCTACCAAGATATCAACGCGGTGGCGGCGACGATTGGCCCTGGCCTGATTGGCGGGGTGTTGGTGGGGGCGAATTTTGCCAAAGCGGTGGCCTTGGCGCGGGGCTTGCCTTTTATGGGGGTGAATCACCTGGAAGGCCATGCTTTGACGGTGCGTTTGACGGATGATGTCGCTTTTCCCTATTTATTGCTATTGGTGTCGGGCGGGCATAGCCAGATTCTGGCGGTCTTGGGGGTGGGGCAATACCGCCAATTGGGGACGACGCTGGATGATGCGGTGGGGGAGTGTTTTGACAAAGTGGCGAAAATTTTGGGCTTGGGCTTTCCGGGCGGCCCGGCGGTCGAGGCGGCGGCGCGGTTGGGCCAGGCGCAGCGATTCGCGCTGCCAACGCCGATGCGCGGGCGGCCGGGCTGTGATTTATCCTTTTCCGGTTTGAAAACGGCGGTGCGCCGCCAGGTTGACGCGTTGTTAAACACCCAACCAAAGGGTTTGTCGCCCCAAGACCGCACTGATATGGCCGCGAGTTTTCAACGCGCCGCCAGCGATTGCCTGACCGACCGCGTGAGTCAAGCGATGATTGTGTTTCGCCGCGATTATATCAACCAGGTCGGGTACCAGGTCGGGTACCGGGCGGGTGACCCGGCGCATGACCCGGCGGGCGCGTCGATGCGCCAGGAACCGACTTTGGTGGTGGCGGGGGGTGTGGCCGCCAACCAAACCTTGCGCCAGGATTTGGCGCAATTGGCGAGACAGCAAGGTTTTCGCTGGGTGGCACCGCCCTTGGCTTTATGTACCGATAATGCGGCCATGATTGGCTGGGCGGGGTTAGAACGTTTCCGCCTGGGGTTGATTGATCCCTTAACCGTACCGACCCGCCCGCGCTGGCCGCTGGATGAGATGAATGAGGGAGGGCGGGCGTAAATGCAGCCAGCAGAGTCACACGCACCAGCTTTGACCGTGGTGGGCGGCGGGGCCTGGGGCACGGCCCTGGCCCAAACCCTGGCTGTGGCCGGAAAATACCAACCGATTCAATTGCTTGTGCGGACATCTGAACAAGCCAGGTTAATGATGGAAACCCGTGAAAATCCGCGCTATTTGCCTGGCCTTCGCTTGCATCCGGCGATTATGCCGCACAGTGATCCCGCATTGGTTGCATCGTCAGAGATTGTGGTCTTGGTGGTGCCAGGGCAAAATTTGCGCGACTGTTTGGACGGGCTTGGCCGCCATCTTCATCCCCAGGCGACGATTATCCTGGCGATTAAAGGGCTTGAGAAAAACAGCCAACGCCGCATGAGTGAAATTGTCGCAGAGTATCTGCCCGGCCACCCTCTCGCGGTTTTGTCCGGCCCCAGTTTTGCCCATGAAGTCATGCGTGGCCTGCCTTGTTCCTTGGTGCTGGCGGCGAAAAATCTGGATGCGGCGACGGCATTATTGCCGATTTTTACCACCGCATCGATGCGGCTTTATCCCTCATCTGATATGGTCGGGGTGGAATTGGGCGGCGCGGTCAAAAATGTGTTGGCGATTGCCTGTGGCATTGCGGCGGGGCTTTGCTTGGGCGAGAATGCGCGGGCGGCTTTGATAACGCGGGGCTTGGCGGAGATGATGCGCTTAGGCCTGGCGATGGGGGCGGCGGGCAAAACCCTCTCTGGCCTGTCGGGTTTGGGCGATTTGGTGCTGACCTGTGGCGGCGAGACCTCGCGCAATTTTCGCTTTGGGCTGGCCCTGGGCGGGGGGGAAAATGCCCGCCTGGCCGAGCGGCGGATTGGCACGGTCGAGGGGATTCATACGGTGGATGCGGTGGTGAGCCTGGCCGCAAAATACCAGGTCGACACGCCAATCAGCCAAGCGGTACAGCGCATCATGGCGGAAGAATTATCGCCGCAGGCGGCGGTGATTGGCTTGATGACGCGCGATATTCGTAACCAGGGAGAATGACACTATGGCGAGCATCCTCCGATTTTATCACCGTCTGGCGCCGTTTTGGGCGAAAGCCACGACCCCCAGCGCGGTTTTGCGTCTTTTGGCCGCGATGCAGAGTTGGCTGGGCTGGGGCAGTGTGGTTTTATTGGCGATTGGTCTGGTGTGGTCGCTTTTGGTCGCTCCGCCCGATTACCAACAAGGCGAGGCGGTACGCATCATGTTTCTTCATGTTCCTTGTGCCTGGTTGGCTCTTGCGATTTACAGCATGATGGCAATAATGAGCGCGATGGCCTTGATTTGGCGGCATAATCTGGCCTTTATCACCATTCGTGCCATGGCCCCGGTGGGGGCGGTGTTTGCCTTTTTATGTTTGTTCACCGGCGCGATTTGGGGCAAACCCATGTGGGGAACTTGGTGGGTGTGGGACGCAAGATTGACCTCGATGCTGATTTTGTGGTTTTTTTATCTGGGCTATTTGGCCTTGCTCGCGGTCACCCAAGATCGCGGGCGGGGGGAGCGGGCGGCGGCGATTCTGGCCTTGGTCGGCGGCATTAACGTTCCCATTGTTAAATATTCGGTCGATTGGTGGCACAGCCTGCACCAACCGGCGAGCATATTGCGCCTGGGCGGGCCGCGCATTGCGGCGGAAATCTTGGCCCCGCTTTTGCTCATGATTGTGGCGATGACGGTGTTTGCCCTTTATGTGATATGTCTTAATCTGCGGCGATTGCTCATTGAACGCAAAAATCTGGCGGCGCGGCTGCGGCAGAATCTGGTGGCTTGACATAAGGTTAAACATGCTAAACAAAGGGGGCGGTCGCACATGGCAGAGGCATTAAGCAGCATTGGCTATAAATTAAGCCATTTTTCTGAATTTATGGCGATGGGTGGCTATGGTTTTTACGTCTGGTCGTGTTATGGCCTGGGCTTGGTCGTTTTGGCCGCGTTGGTGATGTATTATCGCCGCCGTTTGCGCCAGGCTTTGCGCGACCAGGTTTTACGCGACCAGGTCACATCGGGTGATGGCACAACATGCGCATAAAACCCAAATATCGTCGGTTGCTGTTGGTGGTGGCCTCGTTGTTGCTCTTGGGCGGGGCGGTGGCCTTAATGTTGGTGGCGTTCAAAGATGGGGTGGTGTTTTTCTACACCCCGACCGAATTACACCAACCCAAAAACCAAGCCAAAATAACGCCAGATCGCCCGGTGCGGGTGGGCGGCCTGGTGGCGGTGCATTCGCTGCAAGCTGGTGCGGATGGGCTTAGCTATCAGTTTATCATCACGGACTTGTCGGATCAGCTTGCGGTTGTTTATACTGGCGTCTTGCCGGATTTGTTCCGCGAAGGGCAAGGGGTGGTGGCCGAGGGGCATCTTCTCCCCACTGGCACCTTGGTGGCGACCACCGTTCTGGCCAAACATGACGAAAGATATATGCCAAAACCTCTGGTTGATCAGTTGAAAGCAACCGGCCGTTGGCAAGAAGGGCAAATGCCATCCGAACAAAATTATGTTAAAACACCGAGACCTTGAAACTTCGCCTTTATGCCCCCCCCTTTCTAAGGAAGGTCTGATTAAGTCACTTTTTTGCCAAAAGAGACACGCATTTGCGAGCGGCGTAGCCGCGAAGCAATCCAGAAAAATCTAGCAATTTCAGGATGTTACTGGATTGCTTCGCGGGCGTAAACGCCCGCTCGCAAATGCCATTTCCTGGATTCTGAGACTTATTCGGACATTCCTAAAGGAACCTCTGAATAAGGCGAAAAAATCTCTGACCCCCCCTTCTTTAGAAGGGGGGGATAGAAAAGCTAGGCGACTGCGAAGCAGGCGACGTAGCTTTTCTTGGGGGGGTTGGTGCAATATATTGATTCTGATCAGATTTTTACCATCACCAACCCCCCCGACCGATCCTAGGCGGCAAGCCGCCATGGATCGGTTTCCCCCCCTTCCTAAGCAGGAAGGGGGGGGTCATAAATGTTCCTCGACTTAACCAGACCTTCCCTAAAGAAGGTCTGGTTAAGGCGCAAAGGCGAATCCCATGATCCTTAATCCCCCGCCCAACCGACAGCCAAAGGTTAGATAAATTGTATTTCACAGAATCGGGACATTTTGCCTTGATCTTGGCGGCGGTGATTGCGCTGTTGCAGGCGGTCTGTGGGTTTTATGGGGCCAGTGCGCGGCGACTGGTCTATGTGCAGGTGGCAGAGAGGGGGGCATTGCTGCAATTTACGGCGGTGGCGGTCAGTTTTGCCTGTTTAATGTCGCGCTTTATCGCCTCGGATTTTTCGGTGGCTCTGGTGGCGCAGGGGTCGCGTTATGATTTACCCTTAATGTATCGCATGACGGCTTTGTGGGGCAATCACGAAGGCTCGATGCTGTTATGGGTCACGATTTTGGCCTTGTTTGGCGCGGGTTTTGTCATAAGCAGTGGCAAATTGGCCCCGCTGTTGCGGGTGCGGGTGGTGGCGGTGATGGGGCTGATTGGGGTGGGGTTTTACGGCTTTATCTTATTCACCTCGGATCCGTTTGCGCGATTGTCGCCCGCCCCGATTGAGGGGCAAGGCCTCAATCCGATTTTAATGGACCCTGGCCTGGCGTTTCACCCGCCTTTGCTTTATTTGGGCTATGTCGGATTTGCGGTGGCTTTTGCCTTTGCGGTGGCGGGGTTGTTGGCGGGCGAGATTGATGCCGCCTGGTCGCGTTGGTTGCGGCCTTGGGTGCTGACGGCGTGGATTTTTCTGACGCTGGGCATTTGTTTGGGCAGTTGGTGGGCTTATTATACTTTGGGGTGGGGCGGCTGGTGGTTTTGGGACCCGGTCGAAAATGCCGCTTTGATGCCGTGGTTGCTGGGGACGGCCTTGCTGCATTCGGTGTTGGTGGTGGAGCGGCGCGAGGCCTTAAAACGCTGGACATTATTATTGGCGATTTTGACCTTTGGACTTAGCCTGATCGGTACCTTTTTGGTGCGGTCGGGGGTTTTGACCTCGGTTCATGCCTTTGCCAGTGATCCTGAACGCGGGGTCTATATTTTGCTGTTGGTCGTGGTTTTATTGGGCGGCGCGTTGCTGTTATACGCGTTGCGGGTGCCGCGTCTGAGCCATGGAGGGATTTTTGCCCCGATCAGCCGTGAATCGGCCCTGGTGGTGAATAACATCGCTTTGTGTTCGGCGGCGGTGGCGGTGTTTGTGGGGACGCTCTACCCGATTGTCCTTGGCATTATTGGGGCGGCACCGGTGACGGTGGGGCCGCCTTATTTTATGATCACATTTTTGCCGATGGTGACACCTTTATTGGTGGCGGTGGCGATTGGGCCGATGCTGGCTTGGAAACAGGCCGATCTTTGGGCAGCGATGCAACGACTTGGCGTGGCGGCACTGGGTCTGCTGTTGGTATTGGGCTGTGTGTATGGGGTGGTGGCGCATGTGCCGGCCTTGGCCTGGTTTGGGGTGGGGTTTGCGACATGGATTGCCCTTGGTACCCTCACCGAATGGTCGGAACGGGTTGGCTTGTTTCATCTGCCGCTCCAGGTGGTGATGCGGCGGATGCGCTTTTTGCCGATGTCGGCCTGGGGCAAAAGCCTCGCTCATATGGGCTTGGCGGTGTCGATCTTGGGCATGGCCGGATCGGCGTTTCGGGACGAAGCCATCCAGGTCATGTACCCGCAACAAAGCCTAACCCTGGGTCACCTAAGCTTGCAGATGAACCAGATCACCCGCGCCGACAAAGGCGGCTACCTCGCCGATAGGGCCGAATTCAGCGTGTGGCGCAAGGGCAAAAACATCAATAGCTTGGTGGCGGAGAGGCGGATTTTTGGCGAAAAATCTGATTCATCCGAGGGGCAGGTCACCCAGGTCACGGCGATTGCCTCGCATGGATTTTATAATCTTTATGTCGCTTTGGGCAATCTGGCACCGCCTAATTCCGGTTCCGGTTCCGGTTCCAGTTCCAGTTCCGGTTCCGGTTCCAGTTCCAATTCCAATTCCAATTCCAATGACACGGCGGGAAAGTTTTTGAAAAAAGGCAACATGTCGGCAGAAAAACCCAATTCTGCCGCCAACCCGCCACTGCCACCGCCAAGCCTCGCCGCGCCGCCGCCTGCGACCGGTTTCGTCGTGCGGGTTTATTTAACCCCTTTGGAATCGTTTATTTGGTTTGGGGCGGTGATGATGGCGTTGGGCGGCGGGTTGGCTTTGTTGGACCGCACGTCGCATCAACGGCAATTGCGCTTATGGACGAAAATGGGCTTGGATGGCGGCGAGCGGAGGACATTCTGACATGCGGCGCAATTTATGGGTGGTGATTCCGGTTTTGACGTTTATGCTGGTCGGGGTTGGGCTGTTTTTGGGGTTGCGCCATGACCCGCAAAATTTGCCGTCGAATCTGCTGGGGCGGGCGGCCCCGCGGCTTAATTTGCCGCTTTATGCGGCGCCAGGGGCGGTACCGGGGGCGGCTCCAGGGTCACCGCCAGCAACGCCCGCCGTTTCCTCCGCCGCGGGAATGTCGCCCGCCCCGGTTGCTGGCGGCAAGGCGGCGGCACCCTTGGTGGTTAATTTTTTTGCCAGCTGGTGCGTACCCTGCCGGGCCGAGGCTGGCACCTTGCTGGCTTTGCGACAAAAACGGGATGAAGCTGGCCTTGGCCTGCGCATCATCGGCATTGTTTACAAAGATACGCCCGCAAATATCGCGCGTTATCTCAAGGATTACGGCAATCCCTATGACCAAATCTTGGTCGATGGCGATGGGCAGGGCGGGATAGAGTTTGGGGTTTACGGCATCCCGGAAACATTTTTAATCGACCAGGGGGGCGTGATACGGCACCGTTATGCCGGAGTCTTAAGCCTGGCCGAGGATGTCCCCGCTATTTTGAAAAAATTTGGCAAAAATTAAGGACTGATTCTGTGATTGCACGCGAAAACCCGTCGGATTCTGCGTTGCCAAACCAGGCCCCTCGCACCCTGTCGCTTTACATCCATTTTCCCTATTGCTTGTCCAAATGTCCATATTGCGATTTTAATTCTCATGTGCGCCCTGACTTGGCATTTTTGCCCGAATCCAAGTTGCCCGCATCGCATTTGCCCGAATCCAAATCCAAAGGTGATGGCGCGTCCAATCGCGCGGCGCGGGCGGCGGAGCAACGTTGGCAAGAATCGCTGTTGCTTGCGCTGGATCGCCAGATGGCGCGTTTGGGGTATCCGCTCGGTTTGGCTCAAACCCATAGTGTCAGCTCGATTTTTTTTGGCGGCGGTACGCCTTCGCTGATTGACCCGATGGTGGTGGCCGAGATTCTGACCGCCATAAAACAGCGTTTTCGCCTCGATGCGGGGTGTGAAATTACCTTAGAAGCCAATCCGAACAGCTCGGAATCCCAGCGATTTTCCCAATTTCGCCAGGCCGGGATCAACCGCCTGTCTTTGGGGGTGCAATCGCTGGATGACCGGGCTTTGCGCTTTTTGGGGCGGGGGCATTCCGCCGCCGAAGCCCTCCACGCCATCCAGGCCGCCGCGCAAAATTTTGATTTTTTCTCATTTGATCTTATTTACGCCCGGCCCGAGCAAACCCTGGCGGATTGGCATGATGAATTACGCCGCGCCTTGCAATTGGGGTCGTCGCATCTGTCGCTTTATCAATTGACGATTGAAGAAAACACGAAATTTTTTCATGCCTTTGCCCGTGGCGATTTTACCCTGCCCGATGATGATCTGGCGGGGGAATTTTATGAAACCACCCAGGCCATCATGACGGCGGCGGGCTTGCCCGCCTATGAAATCTCCAACCATGCCAAAGCGGGGCATGAATCGCGCCACAATCTTGGCTATTGGCATTATGGCGATTATCTGGGGGTGGGGCCAGGGGCGCACGGGCGGATGACCGATGCGGCGGGCGAGAAATTCGCTCTGGCCCAAGCCAAACTGCCCGAAACCTGGCAGAACCACATTGCCCAGGGCGGGGATGGTTTGTCCGAATATAACAGATTGAGCCGACGGGATCGCTTTGCCGAGGCGTTGATGATGGGGCTGCGCCTGACGACAGGGATTTCCATGACGCATTTGGCGGATGAGGGAAATTTTTCGCGCGACAAAATCGATGGCTGGTTGGCATCGGTGCGCTGCCAAGCCTTGTTCCAGGAAAATTTTTTGCAGGTTAAGGGGGATTTTTTGTCCGCCACCGCCGCCGGTCGGCAAAGGTTGAACGCGGTGTTGCGGGAAATGTTGGCCGAGGAAATTGTTTAATTCGAACTTGCCCACCGTATGGGTTTTAACAAAAGGCGGCCTTTGCTGTCGGTGATGATGTCGTTAAATTGGGCGGAGGCAAGCCGATTTGGCGTGATGTGGCGTACGTGATCGACGACCTGGCGTAATTGCGGTGCCGCCTGCCTTTGATCTAGCCAACCCAAGATAATGATTTTCTTAAGATCAGCTTTGACGAGTTTTAAGGGCAAAACAAAATCGGTATCTTGCGACATCACCAAGGCGATGTCATAATTATCCTGCCAACCATCATGCAGGAGATGCGAGGCCAGATTAACGTCCGTCCCTTTTTCCTCGGTGGTATGTACCAGCACATAGCGGTTGTTCGGGTCGGGGGGATCGACCAAAGGTCGGGAAATTGTCTTTGGCAAAAAATTGCCGTAAATTATTTCAAGGGTTGGAATCGTTTCCAAGGCGCGGAGATAAATATGCTGGCGTTTGGGTTCGTCCGGATCATCGCGCCCCGACACACGGGCGGTGAAATATTTGATTTTGACAATGTGGTCGGTGGGGTCAATCAGCGATGTCGATAATTTATGCAGATCAAGCCATTTATACGGGGTTTTGCGAAGGGCGCGGTAATAGAGGTTAAAGCCATCGATATACACCGCGACGCGCATGACCGCTTCCCCCCGAAGCAATTTATTAATCAGCCGATTCTGTGACCGGGCTGATGCGATATTTGGTTAGTGTCAAAACAGCAAAGCCAGCAACTTAGTTCTAAAGAGTTCTAAGTTACTGGCTTTGTGCCAATAGCACGCTATTGGCGGGTTTATGAAATCAATATAGCAGTCCCAAAAATGTTTTTCAATCCCAAAAATGTTTTTCAATCCCAAAAATGTTTTTGGCCGCTGCCGCCTGCGACAAAACGGCCAGATAAAAATCTGCCCCTTGGGAGTGAATTGCCTGTAAACTGCTGACATGAAAGTTTGGCCCTAAGCAAATAGGCTCCACGAAAATCGGCAAAACAGAGATCATCCGACCCTACGGGCTGAAATCTTGAGGACTAAGTAGACTCAAATTCGGTGAAATGGCCGCGCCCACCGCCTTCCTCTCCTTGCAAAAACCGCAAATCTCAGTCTATTTTACCCATGAGCGCAATCGATGAAATAGAAATAAACCCACGAAAGACTGTCATGATCAAATTCGTACAAATAAATTAAAGGGCTTAACAACGGGCCATCAATTCGAGATCGGGTGAAGATTAGGCGTAAAAACTTAACGCACCGACCATAAGATGCAGGATTATTTATTGGGACAGCAGATATTGGCAACCGACACTTACACTCAGCTTTTCACCTCGGCTTTGGCCGAACTCAAACGCGAGGGGAGATACCGCGTTTTTGCCGAATTGGAACGGGTGGCGGGGGAGTTCCCGCGGGTGCGCTATCACGGCAACCGTGATACGGGCTTGGAGATAAAAAGCAAGCTGGTCACTTTGTGGTGTTCCAATGATTATCTGGCGATGGGCGAGCATCCCAAAGTACGCCAAGCCATGATCGAATTTTTATCGCGTTCAAGTGCGGGGGCGGGCGGTACCCGCAATATTGGCGGTACCAGCCATGAACATGTAAAATTAGAGCGCATCTTGGCCGAGCTGCATGGCCGCGAACGCGCCTTGTTGTTTACGTCGGGTTATGTCGCCAATCAAACCTGTCTCACCACATTGGGGCGGATCATTCCCGGGTTGATTATTTATTCCGATGCCCATAACCACAATTCGATGATCGAGGGGATTCGCCAAAGCGGGGCCAAAAAAATCATTTTTACCCATAATGATGTCACGGATTTGGCGCGGCATTTGGCGGCATCAGACCCCCAGGCCCCCAAATTAATCGCCTTTGAAAGCCTGTATTCGATGGATGGCGATATGGCCCCGATTGGTAAAATTTGTGATTTGGCCGAGCAACATAACGCCCTGACCTATTTGGATGAAGTCCACGCGGTCGGCATGTATGGGCCGCATGGCGGCGGCATTGCCGAAGCCATGGGCATCGCCGAGCGACCAACCCTGATCCAGGGTACGTTGGGCAAGGCGTTTGGGCTGGTGGGGGGCTATGTGGCGGGTTCGGGATTAATGATTGACACGCTGCGTTCCTTTGCGCCGGGATTTATTTTTACGACCTCGCTGCCGCCGGTGATTGCGGCCGGGGCGCAGGCAAGCATTTCCCATCTGATGTCGTCAAACCGCGAGCGCGAGGGGCAAAAATTGGCGGTCGCTCGGTTAAAACACGCCCTCATGGATGCGCATTTGCCCATCATGGAGTCTCCGAGCCATATCGTCCCCGTGATGGTCGGCGATGCGGCCTTGGCGAAAAAAATTTCCGATTTGTTGCTGGGTGATTTCGATATTTACGTGCAGGCGATTAATTTCCCGACCGTGCCGCGTGGCCGCGAAAGATTGCGCCTGGCCCCTGGCCCCTTGCATACCGAGGCCATGATTGCCGAATTGGTCGCGGCCCTGGCGGAAATTTGGTGGAAATTAGGCTTGCCCCTGGTGGGGGCGGAACCCTTACAACGCAAGGCGTCGTGAGGGGAATGGCTTGATTTAGAATTAAGGTTAATAGTTTCAATAAGTTAGCCCCCTCTTCCTGCTTAGCGAAGGGGGGACAGTACGACTTAATCAGCCCTGCCTTACGGAAAAGATTTTACGGGTGGGCGGCAGCCGCCGCGAATAATTTTTCTAATCCCGCCAAGGCCATCGCCGCCCCGTCGTAAAATTGAGCCTGGCAGTGGTGCGCCGCCAACGCCATTTGGTAATTTTTCGCCAGATTTTCCGCCCCGATCACGATAATTTGCGTCGGCGCATCGGCAGAAATTTCCGCCGCCAATTCGGCCCCGATAAGCAAGCCCGATAGATAAGCGCGCAAATCATGCGGCGGCACATTATTTAACAAAGATTCGGCCCGAATGCCAAACAACGAGGCCATCACCCCAGACCGCGCCGCCTGGTCAAGGCCGCGGTGAAACCAGCTTTGATCAACCGCTTGGTTGGTTTTTGCCGCATCATCCATAGACAAAGAGCGTTGCAACAAAGAATGCTCCGACAGCAAGGAGAAAATTTCTCCGGTCATATAAGTGGTGAATTTGTCCAGATGCCATTTGCCCGCGCTGGTGTGGGTTAGGCTCACCCATTTGCTGTGCGTACCAGGCAGAATAATTTTGATTTTTTTGGCAACAGCTGCGCTGGCGGCATCACTGACCGCATCGCTGACCGCATCGCCCTGGTTGGCATCTTCGCTCAAACGCGCCAGCCAGCCCAGGATTTGGGTTTCTTCGCCACGCATCACATCCGGCGGATTTTGTTGCTTAAGCCCTGGCACAATCGCCACCGCTATTTTCAGAGCGGCCTGCGGCGTGAGGGGCGGATGGGCGAGGGGGGGTTGCGTGCCAAAAAATCGGTCATCGTCGCTATCGCCATAAGCCGCCTCAACCCAGCCGCCGCGCGCCCCCGCCATGCCGCAAATATAGACCGGCACAGGCGTGGTGGTCACCGCCGCCAGCCAAGGGGTGATCACCTCCAATAATTTAGCCTCAAATTCGTCGGGTTTTAATTTGCCGGCTCCAAATTCCGATTCGGCGGCGGCCAGGCATAATTCTTTGGCCGCGAGACCGCCCTCATGGGCGCGTCGCTGCCGCATGGCATAGGCCCGCAGCCGCGATGTCCCCCAATCAACGGCAATCCAATCCGGGGCTTTCCCAGCGGGGGCCTCCCCAGCCGGGGCTTTCCCCAAATTTTGCGGCAACGTCATTTTACACTCTGTTTCCAAAAGAATCCGTACGATGACCCCCCCTTCCTGCTTAGGAAGGGGGGGAAACCTATCCTTGGCGGCTTGCC
>JASGCR010000155.1 GCA_030054015.1 Candidatus Symbiobacter sp.
TAAATCATAGCACATTGATGCTGTTGGAGAGCCATCCACATCATCAAATGCGCCGCTCTTTTGGCAAGTTTGGGACTTATTCAGACTTTCCTTAAATGGGGGGCATAGGACGCGGATAGACCCCGATAATTTTGGCCTGGGGTTTGATCTCTGGGTGGGTGCTGTCACGATAGTCCTTGATCTCAATCAGTTTTTGTCGCTGGGGATAAGCGGGGTCATGTTCGACCACCAGGGTACAATCATCGCCGCTCGGTTCCAGTTTAATCTTGGCCAATAAAGCCAAAGCCGGCATCGATTCGCGGTGGGGCAAAAAGGGCAATTTCATGCCAATCACAAAATCTTCATATTTTTTATCCAACAATAAATGGCACCAATCGCTTTGCATTTCTTGTGGGCCGCTGGCAGGGGTAAATTTTCGCGGGGAGCCAGGGCTGGGATTAATCACGATAGGAATAGATATTTCCGGCCAGGGCATCATGATAATGGCATGACGGTCGCCATTATCAAGGGCGGCTTCGGGTTTGGCATAAACCGTGACTTGCGGCAACGCGCCGAAATGGGTGCGAATGGTGCGCAGATACGCATCGACCGAATGTGGGTTGGATGCAACCAAGGCAAAATTAAAATCAACCTCGATCGAGGTCATGCCGGTCATCAGCCGCGCCCAAATTTCCATCAAGGATAAATCAGGTAATTGGGCCTTGGCACTTGGCGGTCGGCCAGAGGCTTGACCAGGCGTAACTTGACCAGGCGCGGTTTGGTCGTGGCACTGGCGGATTTTTTGCCGCAAGTGCCGGAAAATTTGCGCCTCACGCGCCGGTCGCCAGATCGGGGCGCCTTGCTTGGCCTTGATCACCAACGGAGCCAGATTCGCCCGCTCTTGGATCAGGTCAAATAATTTTCCATCAATCTCGTCAATTTTGACCCGTAATTCGGGCAAACTGGGGGAGGGGGAGGGAATGGGCGGAAGCGATGCGCTCTGGGCGGTCATAATCCAACATTACCGAGTAAATACAGAGGAACCAGAAAATGGTTCGACCATCATGGCGAATATCCTGCAAAATTTTCGGATTAAATGCAATATCTAAGTCCCCCCGGTCTTAACCCCTGGTCTTATCCCCTGGCCCAACGCGCCGCCGCCAGATCGTCACTGGCTTTGGCCTCTAACCAGAAACTGCCATCGCTGCGATGTTCGCGCTTCCAAAACGGGGCCTTGGTTTTCAACCAATCGATCATGAACCAACAGCCCTCGAACGCGGCGGCGCGGTGGGGGGCGGCGGCCATCACCAGCACAATCGCCTCGCTGGGGAGCAATATGCCATAACGATGGATAATCTTGGCCGCTTGCAGGGTGAATTGGGTCACGGCCTGGCGTTCAATGTCGTTGAGCTGCCGCTCGGTCATGCCGGGGTAATGTTCCAATTCTAATTTATGGACGGTGGCGTCGCCGCTGAAATCGCGCGTCAGACCGACGAAGCTGACCACCCCGCCCAAATCGCTGCGCCCGTGGGTAAAGGCGGCAAATTCGGCCCCGACATCAAACATTTCCGCTTGCACGCGCGCCATGAAGCCTCCGGCCTTTGGTCATTGAGGTTGAGCGGGGAGATGTGAGCGCGGAGACCAAAACATCGCCAGGTCTAGCCGCCCGTGACCGGCGGGAAAAACGCCACCTCATCCCCGGCATGAAGGGGCTGCGCCCATTCGGCTCGGTTCTGATTGATGGCCACCCATATCTTGTCCCGCCTGGCAAAGACCTCGGCATAGGGCGAGCCTTTTTTAGCCAAAAGACTCACCAAACCCGCCACGTCGCCCACGCTGGCGGGCAGGGTGATCTGGTCGCTCGTTTTGCCTAATTCCGACTTGATCCAGGCAAAATATAAAACGGTTATTTGCTGATCCATGGTTCAGGATAAAACGATAAACCGCCATATGGCAAGAAAAAAAAGGAAGAGCGTCAAAAAAGGGAGCGTCATTACCCGCCGGACTGCAAGCGGATTTCCGCTTGCAGTCCGAGTCGGGGCCTGTCCCCCGCCCGTGACGTAAGTCACGGGTCGGGGGAAAGCCCCCAGGAGTATTATTCCCAAAAACTCCTGGGGGATTACCCGACTCGCGCCGTCCGTTACACGGACAGCGCGGCGGGTAATGACGCTCTCTTTTTGACGCTCTTTTTTTTAGCGGGTAATGACGCTCTTTCTTTTAAAGACGCTCTTTCTCAACCCTCCCCCGCCAGGTCAAAATAAATTCCCCAACCGCCGCGAGATCATTCAAATCCAACACGGGTCGCTGACCGAGGCCTGGCATCGCCCGTAACCGATCGGGTTGGTCGGTCACCACCGCCAGGATCGCGTCATCTTCGGGGGCGAATAATTTCTTGCCCAATTCCGGCCGGTGAATTTCCAATTTGGGGAAATTTTCGTGGCGAAATCCTTCGACCAGCACCAAATCGGCGGCGGCCAGGCGGGCAACCAAACTGGTCAGGCTGGGCGGTTCCGTCGCGGCGGCGCGGTTTTCATGCAGCAGGGCAAAACGCTCTCGCCCCGCCAAAATAACCTCGGAGGCCCCGGCCTGGCGCAGGCGGTAACTGTCCTTGCCGGGTTGATCCAAATCGACGGTATGATGGGTGTGCTTAATCGCCGCCACAATGAGGCCGCGCTGGCGCAAAAACGGGATTAATTTTTCGAGCAAACTGGTCTTGCCCGCACCCGACCAACCCACCAACCCCAAAATGGGAGGAGGGGGAGAAAGCGGTTGAGCGATGGGACGGGGCTTCGGCATCGGCATCAGAGGGGGCGATCGGGATGGTGCGGCAGCGCATGTGTCGCCTGGGCCTGGTTGGGGGGGCTGCCCGCATTCTCCCAATCCATATGGCGCAGACCCGCCCGCAAATAATCATAACCCGTCACCAAGGTCAAGGCGGCGGCAATCCCCAGCCCAATCGTTCCCAAGGCCGACCATAACTCGGATTTTGGGACGGAATGGGCGAAAATCAAAATCGCCAGGGCGACAAATTGCAGGGCGGTCTTCCATTTCGCCAGGCGGCTCACGGGTACACCGATGCGCAGCCCAGCCAAATATTCCCTGAGGCCCGACACCAAAATCTCGCGGCACATGATAATGATGGCGGCCACGACCGACCAGCCGGTCAGTCTTTGTTGCGCCACCAACACCATCAGCACGGTCGCCACCAAGAGTTTATCCGCGATGGGATCAAGAAAGCGGCCAAAATCAGAATATGACGACCAAATGCGCGCGACATAACCATCCAACCAATCGGTCAGGGCGGCCAGCAAAAACACCCCCAGGGCGGCATAACTCGCCCAGCTCGCCTCGAGATACATTAATCCCGTCAGCACCGGAATAAAGCCAATCCGCGCCAAGGTCAAAAAATTCGCCAGACGTTGTTGCAAAATTTGCGTACGCGTGGGCGACAAAGTGAAACCCTCTTTATCCATGGCAAAAGACTCGTATGACTTGACGGCACTCCATTATGAATGCCTCTTAGCTTAAGCATAACTGATTTAAGCGCGGGCGGCAATGCGCCTCACCCCGCATCGCCGGTTTCGCTGGGGTGAAAAAAGGCGAAAATGATTTCAGCCAATTTGCGGTTAATGGCGGGGGCTTGGCACAAATCATCGATGCTGGCGGCTTGGATGGCCTGGCGCGAGCCAAAATGGCGCAACAAAGCCCGCCGCCGGGCCGCGCCGATGCCTTCAATATCTTCCAGGCTGGAATGGAGGGTGGATTTGCTGCGACGGGCGCGGTGGCTGCCAATGACAAAGCGATGGGCTTCGTCGCGCAATCGCTGCAAATAAAACAGGGTTTTGTCCGCGGGTGGGAGCGTAAAGGCATCGCGTCCCGGCCTAAAAAATCTTTCTCTTCCGGCATGACGGTCTGGCCCCTTGGCGATGGCAACCAGGGGGATATGGGAGAGTCCCAATTCGGCCAATACCGCCTGGGCGACGCTTAATTGCCCCGCCCCGCCATCAATCAAGAGCAAATCCGGATAGGACGCATCTGCATCAGGCAGAGGAGGCGCGTCAGGCAAAGCCTCGGTCTCAGCCAGGCCGTTATCGGGGCGGGCGGCATCGGGGCGGGCGGCATCGGGGCGGGAAACCAAGCGACGAAACCGCCGCGTGAGCATCAGGCGCATCATGGTGAAATCATCGCCGTGATTGGCTTGTTCCGGGGTAAAATTGAATTTGCGATAGGCGTTGCGGATAAACCCATCCCGCCCGGCGACAATCATCGCGCCCACCGCATTTTGCCCGCCGGTGTGGGAATTATCGTAGACTTCGATGCGTTCGGGCGGTTGGGGGAGGTCAAATAATTCCGCCAATTTGACCAATATATCAAGCTGGCTGGCGCGTTCGGACTGGCGGCGCAGATGGGCTTCGCGGGCATTTTGCAGCGCATGGTCGATGATTTTTTTACGCGCCCCGCGTTGCGGCACCACCAGGGCGATTTTGCGCGGTTTCGCTTGCGCGGCGGCGGCGTGGTCGGCATCAGACAAAGATTCGGCCCATTGCGCCCGCAGACCCAAGGCCGCCGCCAAAAGTTCGGATTCTTCGGGCATATGGCTGAGCAAAATGAGCGGCGGCGGTACTTTATCGGCGTAAAATTGACCGATAAAGGCGGCCATCACCGCGTCCGGGGTGGCGGTGGCATCATGGCTGGGGAAATAACTGCGCGAGCCATAATTGCTGCCATTGCGAAAGAAAAACACCTGGATCGCCATCACCCCGCTTTGGTCATACAAGGCCATGACATCGGCATCTTTGACGCTGCCGACATTAATATCTTGGCGGGCCTGCAGACTGGTGAGGGCGCGGATGCGGTCGCGCAGCCGGGCCGCTTGTTCAAATTCCCACCGCGCCGCCGCCGCGTCCATTTCCGCGGCCAATTGACTTTGGATTTGCACCGATTTGCCCGCTAAAAATTGCCGCGCCGCCGCCACCAAATCGGCATAATCGGTCTCTGAAATCAAGCCAACGCACGGGGCGGCACAGCGTTTAATTTGATATTGCAGACAGGGGCGGTGGCGCTGGGCAAACACCGTGTCGCTGCAATTGCGCAGCAAAAACGCGCGTTGCAGGGCAATAAGGGCATTATTGACCGCAAGGCCAGAGGCAAAGGGGCCAAAATAATCCCCTTTCGCCTTGCGGCTGCCACGATGTTTGATCGCCTGCGGGTACGCATGATCGCCGGTCAGCAAAATATAAGGAAAGGATTTGTCATCGCGCAAAATGATATTGTAACGCGGTTTCAGGCTTTTAATGAGATTGGCTTCGAGCAATAACGCCTCGGCCTCGGTGGTGGTGGTGACAATCTCCAAATCCGCCGCCAGGGCCACCATGCGCTCGATGCGCGGGCCAAGGCGCGGGCCGGCGCGATATTGCGCCACCCGTTTTTTCAGCGATTTCGCCTTGCCAACATAGAGCAAGCTGCCATCGGCGGCAAACATCCGATACACGCCGGGGCCATTGGGGAGATTTGCTAATTTTTCCTCAATCATCGCGGCACCCATCGAAGATGGAGTTATTTTTGCATCCGCCATCTTAAGGTTCCTCAAAAATTAAAAATTGCCCGCATTAAAAAGAAGAGCGTCATTACCCGCATTAAAAAGAAGAGCGTCATTACCCGCCGGACTGCAAGCGGGAATCCGCTTGCAGTCCGA
>JASGCR010000156.1 GCA_030054015.1 Candidatus Symbiobacter sp.
ATTACCCGCAGATTTATGCCGCTTCGCGGCAAAAATCTGCGGGTAATGACGCTCCTTGGTTGGCGGGTAATGACGCACTTTTTTTAGAATCTAATCAACCCCTCCTTAATTTGCCACGACATGGAAAAAATCATGGTGAAACAAGAAAAATTCCACCGCGAAATTTGCCAGGAACTGGGTAACCACCTCAAAAATGTGGCGACAACCGAGATCATGCCCGCAATGGCAACTTGGCTGGCAAAATATGAACCAAAAACAGCCCCCAAAAAGCCCACCCTGGTTTTTACCACCAGTTTTGGCCTCGAAGACCAGGTGCTGACCGATATGATCGTCAAACAGCCCGGCTTGGCCGTCCAATTTGTCACGCTCGATACCGGACGGCTGTTCCCCGAGACGTACGAGCTGTGGCAACGCACGACCAGCCGCTATGGCATCACCATCACCAGCCACCACCCCAATGCCGACGCGCTCGGCGATTACGTGCGTCGCCGTGGCATTAATGGGTTTTACGAAGATGTCGCCGCCCGCCATGAATGCTGTGCCATACGCAAAACCGTGCCGCTAACCGCCGCATTGGCGGGGGCGGATATTTGGCTCACCGGCATCCGCCGCGATCAATCCACGGCGCGGCAAGAAATCCCCCTGGTGAGCCATGACCCCACCCATAATGTGGTCAAACTCAACCCGATATTGGGCTGGACGCGGGCGCAAGCGGTGGCCTATGCTGAGCAACATAAGGTCCCGCTCAATCCGCTGCACCTGGCGGGATATCTATCGATAGGCTGCGCCCCCTGTACCCGCGCCGTGCAGCCGGGCGAATCCGAACGCGACGGACGCTGGTGGTGGGAGAATGAGGCGGCCAAAGAATGCGGCCTCCATGTCATGCCCGATGGCAGGCGGGTGCGGCGTAAAGACTTGCAGGCGACGCCAGGAGGAAACCCGTGAAAGAATTATCCCATCTCGCAGCCCTCGAAGCCGAGGCCATCTATATTTTTCGGGAGGCGGTGGCGTTAGCGGCGCAGCCGGTGATGCTGTATTCGATTGGCAAGGATTCCAGCGTTTTGCTGCATTTGGCGCGCAAAGCCTTTTACCCGGCCGCCCTGCCCTTTCCCTTGCTGCATGTCAATACCGGCTGGAAATTTCACGACATGATAAGATTTCGGGACGCGATTATCGCCCGTTATGGTTTGAAACTGATTGAATATATCAACCAGGACGGGGTGGCGGCGGGAATTAATCCCATCGATTCGGGTTCCGAACACCACACTGAAATCATGAAGACGGTGGCCTTGCGCCAAGCCCTCGATCGGTACCAATTAGACCTGGCCTTTGGCGGGGCCCGCCGCGACGAAGAAAAAAGCCGCGCCAAAGAGCGGATATTCTCCCACCGCACCGCCGCCCATCGCTGGGAACCGCGCGGGCAAAGACCGGAACCTTGGCTGCTGTTTAACACCCGCAAACAGCCGGGCGAGTCGTTTCGAGTGTTTCCGATGTCGAATTGGACCGAAGAAGATGTCTGGCACTATATCGCCCAGGAAAACATCCCGGTGGTGCCGCTTTATTTTGCCGCCCGGCGCCAGGTGGTGCGGCGCGGCGGCACCTGGATCATGCGCGATGATGATCGCCTGACCTTACGCCCTGGCGAAAAATGGGAAGAAAAAATGGTGCGTTTTCGCACTTTGGGCTGTTACCCCCTCACCGGTGCAATTGAAAGCGAGGCCACCAGCCTGGCCGCCATCCGCAGCGAAATGCAGCAATCACGGCAATCGGAACGGGCCGGGCGGCTTATTGACCAGGATGGCGGGGCCAGCATGGAAGCCAAAAAACAAGAAGGTTATTTTTGATGACCGCATTAACTGCCTCACTCCCATCTGCCGCCGCCGCTGCCGCCGCCGCAACCCTGGCAAGCCCAGCCGCAAGCCTGGCAAGCCCGCCATCCCCGTCCCGCAGTTTGTTGCGGTTTTTAACCTGTGGCTCGGTCGATGATGGCAAATCGACCTTGATTGGCCGCCTGTTATTCGAGGCTGGCGCGGTGATGGAGGATCAACTCACCGCCCTTGACCGCGATTCCGCCGCCCTGGGTACGGTGGCGGGCGGGCGCGATTTCGCTTTGTTGGTCGATGGTCTGGCGGCAGAGCGGCAACAAGGCATCACCATCGATGTCGCTTATCGCTATTTCTCGACCCCGAAACGCGCCTTTATTGTCGCCGACACCCCCGGCCATGAACAATATACCCGCAACATGGCGACCGGCGCATCGGGCTGTGATTGCGCGATTATCCTGGTGGATGCCAGCCAAGGGGTGTTGCCGCAAACCCGCCGCCATTTTTTTATCGCCGCCAAATTGGGCATAAGCCACCTGGTCATTGCCATCAATAAAATGGATCGGGTCAATTTTGACCAAGCCGTGTTTCTACGCATTAAACGCGATTTTCTCGCCGCGACAGCCGATTGGCCGCAATGCAATTTGCATTTTATGCCGGTGGTGGCCCGCGATGGCGACAATATCGCCGCCAACTCGCCGCGCCTGGCCTGGTATCAGGGGCCGGCCTTGCTGCCCTGGTTAGAAGCGGTCGCAATTGCGCCCGCTGCCGCAATAACGGAAAATTTTGTCCTGCCGGTGCAATATATTTGTCGCCCCGATGAGAATTTTCGCGGTTATGGCGGTCGCTTGGCGGCGGGGTCGTTGCGGATCGGCGATGCGGTGATGGTTTTGCCCTCGCGGCAAATCAGCACAATCAGCGCGGTCGTGACCATGCCGCCGCTGGGCGATCCCGCCGCGCCTGGTTCTGGTTCTTCCCCTGCTCCTGCCGCTGGTTCTGCCCCTGCTTTTGTGGCGGCGCAAAAGGGCGAATCGCTGATGGTGGTATTGGCAGACGAGCGCGATATTGCCCGTGGCGATGTCTTGGTCGGTTTGCCCGCCGGGGCGGCATCTTTGCCAAGCCAAGCCCCGCAAGTAACCACCCAATTCACCGCCGAGTTGATTATCACCGGCAGCAAAAATTTACGCCCTGGCCAGGATTATGAAATCCGTTTAGGCACCGCGCGGGCGCAAGCCAAAATCATCGCCGTTCATGACAAAATTGACATTGGCAATTTAACCCGCCAAGCGGCGGAAAATTTATCCAGCAATGATATTGGACGGGTGACTTTGCGGCTGGATCGTCCGCTGGTGGTGCAGCCTTATGACCAAAGCCGCATGTTGGGCGGTTTTATCCTGATTGATCGCGGCAGCAATGAAACCAGCGCGATTGGCTTGGTTGAGCAACTGGTAAGCCCCGCACCGACCGGAGCCGCCGCCACCCGCCCGGTCTGGCATCGCCTGGTCGGAGCCACCGGCACGGTACGGCGGCAAAAATTCTGGCAATTTATCAGCTGGCGCGGCGTGTCGGCCCTGGGTGTGGTGCTATTATGCCTTGGGTTTGGCCTGCCCGTCGCCGTCACCCTGGGCTTAATCGCCGCAGATTTGGTGGCGCGTCCGCTCTTGCGGCGGCTGCATGACTTGGTCTGGCGGCGGCACGGCATTGCCCACGAGAAATCCGATTTTTTTGGCCAGGATATATGAGCGATTGATACCGCGCAGCCAAAGAGCATCAAAAAAAGGAGCGTAAACAAAAGAGCGTCATTAGCCGCCAACCAAAGAGCGTAAAAAAAGGGAGCGTCAAAAAAGGGAGCGTCATTACCCACCGGACTGCAAGCGGGAATCCGCTTGCAGTCCGAGTTGGGTAATCCCCCAGGAGTATTATTCATCAAAACTCCTGGGGGATTACCCGACTCGAAATATCCGTGTTCCACGGATATTTCGGCGGGTAATGACGCTCTTTGGTTGGCGGGTAAACGCTCCTTGGTTGGCGGCTAAACGCTCCTTGGTTGGCGGGTAAACACTCCTTGGTTGTCCCGCCTATAAATTAATCTGCGCCAAAGATGCCGCCAAAAATTTATCAATCCCGCCATCTAACACGCTGGCGGCGTTGCCGATTTCGACACCGGTACGCAAATCTTTGACCATTTGATAGGGTTGCAAGACATAAGACCGGATTTGATGCCCCCAACCAATTTCGGTTTTAACTTCGTTGGCGGCGCGGGTGGCCTCTTCGCGCAGGGATAATTCACGTTCATATAGCCGCGCCTTTAGCATATTCAGCGCCACCGCGCGGTTCCGATGTTGCGAGCGATCCGATTGGCATTGCACAACGATATTGGTCGGAAGATGGGTGATGCGTATGGCCGATTCGGTTTTATTGACATGCTGCCCCCCCGCCCCCGACGCGCGGTACGTGTCAATCCGCAAGTCTTTGTCAAGGATTTCGATGGCGATGGAATCGTCAATCACCGGGTAAATCCAAACACTGGCAAAACTGGTATGGCGGCGGGCATTGCTGTCAAACGGGGAAATCCGCACCAGGCGGTGCACGCCGGATTCGGTTTTGAGCCAACCAAAGGCGTTCTCTCCGCTAATTTGGATGGTGGCGGATTTTATGCCCGCCTCCTCCCCCGGTGATTCTTCCAAAAATTCGACTTTATAGCCGCGTTTTTCCGCCCATCTGGTGTACATGCGCAGCAGCATTTGCGCCCAATCCTGCGCCTCCGTCCCGCCCGCGCCGGCATGGACTTCGAGATAGCAATCATTGCCATCCGCCTCGCCCGACAGCATTTTTTCCAATTCGCGCTCGGCCAGGCGGGCCTGCAAAGCGGCAAGTTTTTGCTCGCATTCGGCCAGAAGATCGGCCTCGCCCTCGGAATCGGCCAAGGTGATCAAACCAAGCAAATCAGCAAATTCCGCCTCGTCGGATTGGAAGTCAGTGATCTTTTTTTCCAGCTGGGTTTTTTCCCGCAACACGGATTCAGCCCGTTTGGGATCATCCCACAAATCATTTGCGGCGGCCTGGGCTTGTAATTGCGCCAAATAGGGCAATTTGACATCTAGGTCAAAGATGCCTCCGCAACATGGATAACGAGGTGCGAATGGCTTGGGCGGTGTTTTCTGTTTCAGCTTTCATGGTTACTTCAGTCACAAATCATGTGGTGGCGACAAACCGTCGGATATAAGGCAAGAGATTAACTGATGCAAGCCAATTTATAAAGGGTTTTATTGCGGCCGATGCGGACGCTCTGAGATTGTTGCCCCTACTTTTGTGCATAGCAGCTAAGAGTAATTATCTCTGGAATTAAGCTATTGCTTCAATATATAAGACTTGTAGAACAAAGGATGTTGCAGCGCAGCATCGACAACGCGGTGAGTGATCGCGGGTCTTGCATCCAGCGCAACATGCTTTATCACGGTTTTATTTTTTACATCACGGAGACATACCATGCGTACTGCCAGTTTAACCAACGTCAACAACACCCTTATCGGCGAGAAATTTGTCGCAGATCAGTCCGGATCGAGCAAAGGCTGGTTCGGCCGCCTGTACAATTCGTTCAACACCGAATATCACCGCGTCAGCGCATATCGCAGCCTGTCACGCTTTTCCGACCGCGAATTGGCCGATATTGGTCTCGCCCGCCACGAAATCCGCGACGCCGTCTGGGGCAACAGCGCGAAATAAGGCGGCAAAGTTTCGGTAGATAGCCCTTCCTAAGGAAGGTCTGAATAAGTCGTACTGACCCCCCCTTCCTGCTTAGGAAGGGGGGG
>JASGCR010000003.1:0-8293 GCA_030054015.1 Candidatus Symbiobacter sp.
CTTGCCTTGCTAAGGCTTTTGCTATCGCAAAAGCCAAGCGCGGCGACGCTCAGAATGACACTCCGATTACTTGTTCAGACCTTCCTTAGGAAGGGGAGGATAGAAACTCTATGCGAGGGAATGCGAGCATTAGAGTTTCACGGGTAAGGGTTATGATTTGGAAGTTAATTACACCAACCCCACCTAGACTTCGTATGCTTTGCTGCCGCCGCCTATCCTTACGCGGCGGATGCGGCGGATAATGACGCGCTTCCGTTTAATTTGCGGCGCGCTTACGGCGAAACCGGGCGATCTTTTTTGCCCTTGGCAGCGGGGTCGCGGTCAACCAATTCGATGACGGCCATCGCCGCCGCATCGCCCTTGCGGAATCCGGCTTTGACCACCCGGGTGTACCCGCCGGGACGACCCTCGTAACGTTTGGCCAATTGGTCAAAAATCTTATTGGTGGCGGGGCCATCTTGCAATTTGGCGAAGGCTTGCCGCCGCGCATGAAGCCCTCCGCGTTTGCCCAAACTGATCAGTTTCTCGACAATCGGGCGCAAATCCTTGGCTTTGGGCAAAGTTGTGGTGATTTGTTCGTGTTCGATCAAGGATACCGCCATGTTCGAGAACATCGCCAAACGATGAGGGGTGGTGCGGTTCAATTTCCGACCATAGACACCATGACGCATAACCAACTCCCACTTGCATAAAAAAATCTAAACCGATGGTTCCCAAAATAAAATCGGAATGATTCCAATTAATTTTGCGACCACTGAACTTAATAAGGCTCATCCATTCGCCGGGCCAATTCCTCGATGTTTTCCGGCGGCCAGCTGGGAATATCCATCCCCAGACCCAATCCCATATGAGACAAAACTTCTTTGATTTCATTCAAAGATTTGCGCCCAAAATTCGGCGTACGCAGCATTTCGGATTCGCTTTTCTGCACCAAATCGCCGATGTAAATGATGTTGTCATTTTTCAAGCAATTGGCCGAGCGCACCGACAATTCCAATTCATCGACCTTGCGCAACAGATTCTTGTTAAAGGGAAGGTCACCCGCCAAACCGGACTCGCCCATTTGTTGCGGCTCGTCAAAATTGATAAAGAGATCAAGCTGATCCTTCAGAATCCGCGCCGCCAAAGCCACCGCGTCATCTGGTCGCACCGCCCCGTTGGTTTCGACATCCAGCGTCAATTTATCATAATCGGTGATTTGTCCCACCCGACTATTTTCGACGCGATACGTCACCTTGGAAACCGGCGAGAAAATCGCATCAACCGGAATAAGGCCGATGGGCGCATCTTCGGGGCGGTTTTGCGCCGCCGGTTGATAGCCTTTGCCCGACATGACGGTAAATTCAGCCGAGATTTTTGCCCCGCGATCCAGCGTCATCAGCACCAAATCGGGATTCATAATCTCGATGTCCGAACCGGTTTCGATCATACTGGCGGTAATTTCGCCCGGGCCGGTGGCCTTTAAGCGCATTTTTTTGGGTTGATCCCCCGCCATGCGCAAGGCCAGCATTTTGACATTCAAGACAATGTCGGTCACGTCTTCGCGCACGCCCTGGATCGAAGAAAATTCATGCAGAACCCCATCGATTTGCAGCGAAGTCACCGCCGCGCCGCGCAAGGACGACAACAATATCCGGCGCAAGCTATTACCCAATGTAAGCCCAAAACCACGTTCCAAAGGTTCGGCCACAATCCGCGCGTAACGCGCGGAATCGTCGCCCGCTTCGACCGCCAGCTTGTTCGGTTTGATAAGATTCTTCCAATTATTTTGGATCACGGGATAGCCCTCAGTTATTTTTGGTGCAGCCCAAAAGGCTGCAGTGGAACGGATAAAATTTTAAGGCCGGGCAACCGACCGGTTAAGTCGCTTGCCCACAAGGCATCGCGCCAAACCTCAGACGCGGCGACGTTTAGGCGGGCGACAACCATTATGGGGTATGGGGGTCACATCCCGAATCGCCCCCACGGCAAAACCCACCGCTTGCAAAGCCCGTAAGGCCGACTCACGCCCCGAACCTGGCCCTTTTACCTCAATATCGACGGATTTCATGCCATGTTCCATCGCCTTGCGCCCGGCATCTTCGGCGGCCATTTGGGCCGCATAAGGGGTAGATTTGCGGCTTCCCTTAAATCCTTTGGAACCGGAGGACGACCAGGCAATCACATTTCCCTGGGCATCGCTTATGGTAACCACCGTGTTGTTAAACGAAGCATTGACATGCGCCACCCCAGAGGTGATGTTTTTGCGTTCACGGCGACGAATTCGGTTTGCGGCTGGCTTTGCCATCATCTATCCTTTGCTAATTTCGTCCATTACATGCGACGAAAATTCACGAATTGGTACTTCACGGCCCAGGCATTTGCGGCCTGGTTTATGCGCCCTGGTGTAGAAAGATTATTTCTTCTTACCGGCGATGGGTTTGGCTTTACCTTTGCGGGTACGTGCATTGGTATGGGTGCGTTGCCCCCGCACCGGCAAATTCTTGCGGTGACGCAACCCGCGATAACAGCCCAAATCCATCAAGCGTTTAATATGAATCGACACATCGCGGCGCAAATCCCCCTCAACCGTATAATCACGGTCAATGAGTTCACGGATGCGCAACACCTCATCATCGCTGAGTTGATTTACGCGCTTTTCGGCAGAAATCCCCAATTTTCCAATGATCTGCTTGGCACGAGTCGGGCCAATTCCGTAAATATAGGTCAGGCCGATCTCCACACGTTTTTGGGTCGGAATGTTTACACCAGCTATACGCGCCAAGTTTGCTCTCCTCAATTATCCGAAGCGTCAAATTGCCGCTTCATTTCATTCTCTTGAATCACCAAAAAAACCACACGGCATTTTCGTATTACCGTAAAAGCACAGAATTATACACATTGTGGGCAGAGGTTCAAGGGGAAATTTTCATGTCCTTAAACCGCCGCAAAAATTGCCATAATCTGTTCCGTTACATGGGAAAAATTATCCATACCATTAATCGAATGCAGTACGCCGCGATTTTTATAATACGGAATAAGCTGTGCCGTCTGAGCGTTAAACAAAGTCAATCTTTCCCGCAAAGTGGCCTCGGAATCATCGTTGCGCCTGATAAATTTGTCGCCACCACATTGATCACATTTATCCGCCGCCTTTGGCATCTTAAAATAATCATTATATCCGGCACCACAATTGGCACAGGTAAAACGCCCGGCAATTCGCTTGATCAAAATTTCGCTCTCAACCTCAAAATTGATAACGAAATCAATTTTTTTCGCTTTGCGGTTCAGCAACTCATCCAAACCCTCCGCCTGCACCAGGGTACGCGGAAAACCATCTAAAATGAAACCATACTCACAATCCGGCTGCTCAATCCGATCCGCGATGATTTTTAGCATGATCGGATCGGGCATAAGCCCGCCGCTTTTCATCACCGACTCCGCCTCTTGCCCGATTTTACTTTTCGATGCCACTTCACGACGCAGCATGTCCCCGGTCGATAATTGCTTTAAGTTAAATTTATTTTCAAGCAAAGCAGCTTGGGTTCCCTTTCCCGCGCCCGGAGGGCCGATAAGTATGATATTCATTTATCCCCGCCCCCCGCCGCGCAATCTCGATTTTTTGATCAAGCCTTCATATTGATGGGCAATTAGATGCGAATGAATCTGCGCCACCGTATCCATCGTCACCGATACCACGATCAGCAAGCTTGTCCCACCAAAAAAGAACGGTACCGAATATTGGGCAATCAGAATTTCCGGCAGCACGCAAATAAGCGAAAGATAACCCGCCCCCAAAACCGTCAATCGGGTCAAAATAAAATCAAGATAATCGGCGGTATTTTTGCCCGGCCGAATCCCCAACACAAAACCGCCATGTTTTTTCAGATTATCCGCCGTTTCCGCCGGATTAAACACAATCGCAGTGTAAAAGAACGAGAAAAACACAATCAAGAACACATAAAAAGTCAGATAAAGCGGTTGACCATGCGCCAGGCTTTGCGACACAGCGCGCAGCCATTCCGGCATAAGCGGGCTGTTGGTGCCGAATCCAATAATGGTGGCCGGAATAAGCAGCAAGGAAGAGGCAAAAATCGGCGGTATCACACCCGACGTATTCAGTTTCAAGGGCAAATGCGAGGAATCACCGCCATAGATTTTATTGCCTTGCTGACGTTTGGGATATTGGATCAGAATCCGACGCTGCGCCCGTTCAAAAAACACAATAAAGGTCACAACCCCAAGCACCAAAACCACCAACACCAAGATAAAAAAGGCCGATAACGCCCCGGTGCGGGTCAATTCCAAAGTCCCAACCAAGGCATGGGGAAGATTAGCCACGATCCCGGAAAATATGATCAAAGAAATGCCATTGCCAATGCCGCGGGCGGTGATTTGTTCGCCCAGCCACATCACAAACATGGTGCCGCCGACCAAAGTAATGACCGTGGTCAGACGGAAAAAATAACCCGGTTCAAGCACGGCGAGATTGCCACTCTGCCCCGCCATGGCTTCGAGTCCGACACTCATGCCATAGGCCTGGGCTGCGGCCAACACAACCGTCAAAATTCTGGTATATTGGTTGAGAACTTTACGACCGGCTTCCCCTTCTTTTTTTAGGGCTTCCAAAGTTTTACTCACCGCGCTCATTAACTGAATGATGATGGATGCCGAAATATACGGCATGATGTTCAAGGCAAAGATCGTCATACGTTGCAAGGCACCGCCCGCCAGCATGTCGAACATACCCAAAATGCCGCCTTGATGTTGTTGGAAAATTTCCGCCAACACCTTGCCATCAATCCCCGGCAAGGGGATATAGGTACCCAAACGATAGACGATCAACGCCGCCAACGTAAACCAGATACGCTTTTTTAACTCGGTGGCTTTGGCAAAAGCACCGAAATTAATATTGGCAGCAAGTTGTTCTGCGGCGGAGGCCATTAATATAATTCCTGGTACATAATGTTAGGCGTTTAACCGATGTTTTAGCGGCATAAATTCAGGCCGCCGATGAAGTCAAGGTCACGCTGCCGCCCAGTTTCTCAACCGCGCTGACCGCATTGGGGGATGCGGTCGCAACCGTCAGGGAAATTTTGGTCGATAACAACCCCCCCGCCAAAAGTTTTACCGCGATTTTGCCCGAACGCACCAAACCAGCATCCGCCAGAATTTCTGGCGTTAATGGATTTTTGGCATCGAGACGTTTGGCATCAATGGCTTGTTGCAAGCGACCCAAATTAACGATTTGCACCTCTTTGCGAAACAAGGATTTAAACCCGCGTTTCGGCAAACGCATGTGCAACGGCATTTGACCGCCTTCAAATCCATTGATCGCAACGCCGGTACGCGACCCTTGGCCTTTGACACCGCGACCAGAGGTCTTGCCAAGGCCCGATCCAATGCCACGCCCGACCCGCGTACGTTTGCGCCGCGCCCCATGATTGTCTTTTATTTCATTAAGCTGCATAATTTCGATCCTGTTGCTCAACCCAGATTAATCCAGATTAACGGTCATATTTTTGGCACATTGCGCGCCTTGCGTACCTTACGTACCTCGTGCGCCTTGCGTACCTTGGCCCCCTGAGGCCTCGCCCCAGATGGCGCACGCAAAAATCGCCCCTCATTTCGCGCCGCTTCAGTCAATCACCGCGACCAAATGAGGGAGTTTATTAATCATCCCGCGCACCGCAGGCGTGTCCTCTAACGTACGGGTTCGATTCATTTTGTTCAAGCCCAAACCGATCAAAGTTTGACGCTGTACCGCCGGACGCCCGACCGGACTGGCAATTTGCTTGACCGTAAGGGTTGAACCGGTTTTAGCTGCATTTTTGGCCTTGGGCTTAGCTGCCGTTTTGGCCTTAGCCGCCGCTTTAGGCTGCGCACCCGAAACGCCAGCAGAAGCGGCAGAAACCGACTTTTTCGCGGTCTTTGCTGCGGCGGCATCATCTCCCGCCAGGCCCGATTTCACGCCCTTAGAATCGGCGCCCTTAGAATCGGCGCCCTTAGAATCGGCGGAAGATTTTTTGGCGGGGGTTTTGGCCGCGCTTGCTGATTTGGTTGATTCTGCCATAATTTTACGCCTCACTTGCCGTCGCGGTTGCCGCTGCGTCGCCTTCGCGTTTGCCCAAAATTTCCGAGACGCGGCGACCGCGTCTTGCCGCCACACTGCGCGGCGATACGATCCCGGTCAAAGCCGCAAACGCCGCCTTGACCATGTTATGCGGGTTTGAGGTCCCGACCGATTTGGCCACGACATCTTGTACCCCAATCGCCTCGAACACGGCGCGCATCGGGCCACCCGCGATGATACCGGTACCTTGGGGCGCGGCACGCAAAACCACCCGCCCGGCACCATAATGCCCCTGCATATCATGATGCAAAGTGCGCCCTTCGCGCAGTGGCACCCGGATCATGCCGCGACGCGCCTGTTCGGTGGCTTTGCGAATGGCTTCGGGAACTTCGCGGGCCTTGCCGGCCCCTTGACCGACGCGTCCTTTGCCATCGCCCACCACGACCAAAGCGGCATAACCAAAGCGACGACCGCCCTTGACCACTTTGGCCACGCGGTTAATGCTGACCAGTTTTTCGATAAATTCATTATCGTCCCGATCATGCGAGCGGTCACCGCCGCGATCACGTCCACCGCGCTCGCCGCGTTCGCCCCGCTCACCCTTGCCGCTCCGTTCGCCGCGTTCTTCCCGTGCCATGTCATAAACTCCTAAATCAGCCGCTTTTGCTTTGGTACAACCAATGCGACAAAATATTAAAAAACCAACCCGCCCTCACGCGCACCATCGGCAAGAGATTTTACCCGGCCATGATATAAATAGCCGCCGCGATCAAACACCACATTGGTCACGCCTTGTTTGACCGCGCGTTCAGCGACCAATTTGCCAATCGCCGCCGCCGCGTCGCGGTTGCTGCCGGTTTTCATGGATTGGCGCAAATCCGCTTCGAGACTGGAGGCGGAGGCCAGGGTCACGCCATTTTCATCATCGATAATCTGGGCATAAATATGCTTGCTGGAACGAAAAACCGATAAACGCGGTTTGCCGCCGGCATGTTGGGCGATGCGATAGCGATTGCGTTCGCGCCGACGCGCAAATAAAACTTTTGACTCTGACATAAAACCTTCTCCCTCTCTGGGATGCGCCGATTAATTTACTTTTTCTTGCCTTCTTTACGCAGGATTTTTTCACCCTCGTACTGAATGCCCTTGCCTTTATAGGGTTCTGGTTCGCGCCAAGCGCGAATCTCCGCCGAGACCTGGCCGACCTGGGCGCGGTCACTGCCGGACACCACCAATAAAGTCGGTTTTTCCGCAACGATGGTGATGCCATTCGGTATGGCATAGCGCACATCATGGCTGTATCCGAGATTAAGCAACACTTCTTTGCCTTGCACGGCGGCACGGAAACCAACGCCATTAATTTCAAGCCGCTTGGTAAAACCCGCCGAGACCCCGGTCACCATATTTTGGATCGTGGCCCGCGCGGTTCCCCACATGGCCCGCGCTTGTTTGCTGGTGGAGAGACGCGCCACCTCGACTTGATTGCCGTTCACTTTAATCCCGACCTCGGCAGGAAATTGGCGCGAAAGCGACCCTAATTTCCCCTTAACGGTGACTTCGCCGTCTTTGACCGCGACCGTCACACCCGCCGGAACGTCAACCGGATATTTACCAACACGCGACATGATTAAATCCTTGTCTTAACTCTGGTTCACAAATTGCCGCCACAATCGCATAAATTATTTCAACGGTTAAAACACTTCGCACAAGACTTCGCCGCCCACATTGGTGGCACGGGCTTGATTATCCGACATAACCCCGCTCGGAGTCGATAAAATCGCAATCCCAAGCCCGTTATAAACCCGTTTGAGGTCGGATATCTGCGAATAAACGCGGCGACCAGGTTTCGAGACACGTTTGATCTCACGAATGACCGGAACGCCTTCGAAATATTTCAATTCGATTTGCAGCATCTGCCCGCCTTGGCCCTTGACCTTTTTTTCGGGGACGATTTTGCTGAAACCACGAATATATCCCTCGCGTTGCAAGACCGTCAAAACATTTTCATGCAGATTGGATGCCGGGCATTTAATCACCGCCATTTTGGCATGTTGACCATTGCGAATACGGGTGAGCATATCGCCCAAAGGATCACTCATCGTCATGTTCTATAACCTTTATGTCAAACTGCGCACGAAATCCAGGTAAAATTGGTTCGGGCGACAAACCCGTGTTAAACCCAGTCTTAAACCCACTGAAAACCCAGTCTTAAACCGACCGATAAACCCAGTCTTAAACCGA
>JASGCR010000003.1:8393-26560 GCA_030054015.1 Candidatus Symbiobacter sp.
CCGATAATCCCAGTCTTAAACCGACCGATAATCCCAGTCTTAAACCGACCGATAATCCCAGTCTTAAACCGACCGATAAACCCAGTCTTAAACCGTGCCGCGATTAATTACCAGCTCGATTTCACCATGCCCGGAATTTGGCCGGTTGACGCCAATTCACGGAGGGCAATCCGGGACAGAGCAAATTTGCGATAAACCGAACGCGGCCGACCGGTCAAAGCACAGCGATTGCGTACGCGAATCTTGGCCGAATTACGCGGCATTTCCGCCAGTTTCAAACGAGCGGCAAATTGATCTTCGGGCGAAATACTGTCATCATAGGTCAAAGCCAATAAACGCGCACGTTTGGCCGCGAAACGTTTCACCAATTTTTCGCGTCGTTTATTTTTCTCAATCGAACTTGTTTTGGCCATGATGTAACTCCGTTTTCTGGCATTTTATCCGAGGATTGCTTGCGCCAAGACAAAAACCGTGCCGCGCAAAAAAAGCAACCCGCCTCTATGAGGTAAAGGGCAAATTAAACCCACGCAACAAAGCCCGCGCTTCATCGTCGGTTGCGGCGGTCGTGACGATAATAATATCCATCCCGCGCACCGCATCCAATTTATCGTAATCGATTTCGGGAAACACGATTTGTTCTTTGAGACCGAGGGCATAATTGCCGCGCCCGTCAAAGCTGTTCGGATTCAAACCACGAAAATCCCGCACCCGCGGTAATGCGATATTGACCAAACGATCCAAGAATTCATACATTTGCTGACGCCTCAGGGTGACTTTGACCCCAAGCGGCATATTTTCGCGGACCTTGAATCCGGCGATTGATTTCTTGGCATAAGTTTTGATGGGGCGTTGGCCGGATATTGCGGCCATATCGGCGACGGCATTATCGACCTTTTTGGTGTCCTGGGTTGCCTCGCCGACGCCCATATTAATGACGATCTTTTCCAAGCGCGGCACTTGCATGATGTTCTTGTACCCGAATTGCTTTTGCAATTGCGGACGAAGTTTGCCGAAATATTCTTGTTGTAAGCGCGCAACCATGATTTTTTCCACCTTATTTCACTCGCCAAATCATTGCCGACATCTTTGGTAAATTACACATAAACCAATATGTATCGCAAAAATTCTTTATGGCCTGTGACACCATCATCGGTAAGGGTTTCGTGAAGGGTTTAAGTCTTAGCTAAGCATTCCGCGACGGTTCAGCAATGACTTGCCCCGAACGTTTGGCAAACCGAATTTTCACCCCGTCTTCCAAGGTTTTAAAGCCCACCCGCGTCGCTTTGCCATTTTCGGGGTCAATCAACGCCACGTTGGAAATATGGATCGGCAATTCTTTCTCGATGATCCCGCCAGTCGCGGCCTGGGTCGCTTTGGTATGGCGTTTAACCATATTAATACCGCGCACCAAAACCCGTGACTCAGATGGCATGACTTTAAAAACCTCGCCGGTTTTGCCAGTATCGCGCCCGGTGCGAACAATCACCTTGTCGCCCTTTTTAATCTTTAATTTAATCATCGCCGAATTTCCCACATCACGCCCAAACATTGCGCCTAAAAATCATTACGGTCTAGAGTACTTCGGGTGCCAAAGACACAATCTTCATAAAGTTTTTCGACCGGAGTTCACGCGTCACCGGGCCAAAAATACGGGTGCCAATCGGCTCGTTTTGTTTGTTAATCAAAACCGCCGCATTATTGTCAAAACGTATGATCGTACCATCGACGCGGCGAATGGCGGAGGCGGTGCGCACAATCACCGCACGATGCACATCGCCCTTTTTCACCCGCCCGCGCGGAATGGCTTCTTTGACCGAGACCACAATCACATCGCCGACCGAAGCGAATTTACGCTTTGAACCGCCCAAAACTTTGATACACATCACCCTTTTGGCACCGGAATTATCAGCCACATCCAAGTTGGCTTGCATCTGAATCATAATATTACCCTCTGGTGCCAGCATTCAAAGACAAGGATTCGTCGACCAGTACTTCAAAATGCTTCGATTTTGACAAAGGTGGACATTCCCGAATCCGCACTTGATCGCCAATCTTGAAACGATTAGCCCCATCATGTGCGGCATATTTCTTTGAACGGTTGATGAATTTCTTGTAAATCGGGTGCATAATGCGACGTTCGACCAAAACCGTAACGGTTTTATCGGCTTTGTCTCCCACCACGATCCCTTGCAATATTCTTCTTGGCATTCCGTTCTACTCCGATTAACGCCGCAACTCATACACTAAAAAAAAACAAAAAGCGAATAAATTTATGCAATTCTTCGCATGTTCGATATCTTTGTGATCGCCTTAAATCCTAGGCCGCTTTGGCCGTCAGATTTTGGCTGCGTTGGGCAATGATGGTTTTAACCCGCGCAATATCCCGCCGCACTTCGCGTACGCGGGCCGTGTTCGATAATTGACCCGATGCCGCCTGGAAACGCAAGTTAAATTGTTCCCGTTTAAGATCAAGCATCATTTGCCCCAACTCATCACTGGTTTTCAAACGAAGGTCACGTGATTTTGTCTGTGTCATAATTATTGAGCCTCACCCAAACGTTGGACAAATTTGGTGTGTACCGACAATTTCGCCGCCGCCAGTTCAAATGCACGCACCGCCAAATCGCGTGGCACCCCGTCAATTTCAAACATGATGCGACCAGGTTTCACTTTGGCGACCCAAAATTCAGGGGCACCCTTGCCGGAACCCATCCGGACTTCGGCGGGTTTGGTCGAAACCGGCACATCCGGGAATATCCGAATCCACACCCGCCCCACCCGTTTGATATGACGGGTCATGGCGCGACGCGCGGCCTCAATCTCGCGGGCATTCACCCGGCCTGGCTCCATCGCCTTGAGACCAAAAGCCCCAAAATTCAGTTCAGTGCCACCCTTGGCGACACCGTGAATGCGACCTTTATGAGCTTTGCGATATTTGGTTCGCTTTGGTTGCAACATAATAATAAACCTCTAATGTAGCGATCACGTCCGATAATAAAACCTTTGCGGCCAGGAAAGGCGGGCTGGGTTTGATTAGCGGCTCGGCTGCGCATCGGCCATACGTTTATCCTGCGCCATCGGATCATGGGCCAGCACTTCGCCTTTGAACACCCATACTTTGATGCCGCAAGTGCCATAGGTGGTCATGGCTGTTGCCACGCCGTAATCAACCTCGGCCCGCAAAGTATGCAGCGGCACCCGACCTTCACGATACCATTCCATGCGGGCAATTTCTGCCCCGCCCAGACGGCCGGAACAATTGATCCGAATGCCCAAAGCCCCCAAACGCATGGCAGATTGTACCGAGCGTTTCATTGCGCGGCGGAAAGCAATCCGGCGTTCCAATTGTTGGGCAATCGATTCGGCAATCAGTTTCGCATCAATTTCCGGTTTGCGAATTTCGACGATATTGAGATTAACTTCGCCGCCAGTGATATTCGCCAAATCGCTGCGCAATTTTTCAATATCGGCACCTTTTTTGCCAATCACCACGCCGGGCCGGGCGGAATAAATCGTCACCCGCGCTTTTTTGGCCGGACGTTCGATGATGATGCGGCTAATCCCCGCCGCCGACAAACGTTCGTTCAAAAATTTGCGCAATTTCAGGTCATCATGCAAAAGTTTCGCATAATCACGATTGGCAAACCAGCGCGAGTCCCAAGTACGGTTAATCCCGACGCGAAGTCCGATTGGATTTACTTTTTGTCCCATCAGCCTTGCTCCCCTTGATCTGCCATATTATGTTCCTGTACCACCACCCGTAAATGGGCAAAAGGTTTCAAAATTTTGGCACCGCGCCCCTTGGCACGGGCATGAAAACGTTTCATCACCAAACCGGTTCCAACCGAGGCCTCTTTGACCCATAAATCATCGACATTTAATTGATGATTATTTTCAGCATTGGCGATGGCTGATTGCAAAACTTTGCGCACTTCGCCAGCCATGCGGCGGTTGTTGAAACTCAGAATATCCAAGGCGTTTTGCACCTTTTTGCCGCGAATAAGCCCCGCCACTAAATTCAGTTTGCGCGGGCTGGTGCGAATATTGCGCGCCAAAGCCATTGCTTCATTATCCGCCACCGGACGCGGTGATTTGGGTTTCGACATGTTACTTCCTCTTTGCTTTCTTGTCGGCGGCGTGACCATAAAAAGTACGCGTCGGAGAAAATTCACCAAATTTATGACCAATCATATTCTCATTGACCAAAACCGGGATAAATTTTTGCCCGTTATGAACACCAAAAGTTTGACCGACAAATTGGGGCAAAATGGTTGAACGACGCGACCAAATTTTGATCACTTCATTGCGACCAGAGCCGCGCTGTTTCTCCGATTTTTTCAGCAAATAGCCGTCTACAAACGGCCCTTTCCATACTGAACGGGTCATAATATTCTACCGCTCCCTAATTACTTAACACGGCGATCGCGGATAATCATGCGATCAGTCTGTTTATTGTTGCGGGTTTTGTTCCCTTTGGTGCCTTTGCCCCAGGGGGTGACCGGATGGCGACCACCTGAGGTGCGACCTTCACCACCACCATGCGGGTGATCAATCGGGTTCATCGCCACACCGCGCACGGTCGGGCGTACCCCCATCCAACGTTTGCGTCCGGCTTTGCCAAAATTAATATTCTGCTGGTCGGGATTGGAAACCGCCCCAATCGAGGCCATGCACTCGCCGCGGACAATGCGTAATTCACCCGAACCCAAGCGCAACTGCGCGTAACCTTGATCACGCCCGACCAATTGGACATAGGTACCCGCCGCACGCGCAATTTGGCCGCCTTTGCCCGGTTTCAATTCGACGTTATGAACAATGGTACCGACCGGAATGTTTTTCAACATCATGGCGTTGCCAGGTTTCACGTCAACTTTTTCGCCCGCCACCACATTATCCCCGACGGCCA
This sequence comes from Candidatus Symbiobacter sp., assembly GCA_030054015.1. GTDB lineage: Bacteria > Pseudomonadota > Alphaproteobacteria > Elsterales > Elsteraceae > JASGCR01. The sequence continues at coordinate 13,300 of JASGCR010000003.1, forward strand.
AACGCTGCGGCGCCAGGATATAGGATTGCTCGCCATCATCATAGGTGATCAAGGCAATAAAAGCAGTGCGATTGGGATCATATTCCAAACGCTCAACTTTGGCATTTTGGTCAAATTTACGACGCTTGAAATCAATCAAACGATAGCGTTGTTTGTGACCCCCGCCATGATGCCAAACGGTAATGCGGCCAGTATTGTTGCGTCCGCCGGATTTGCGTAAGCCCTCGGTCAAAATCTTAACCGGCCCGCCTTTATGCAGTTCCGAGCGATCCACCAGTACCAACTCACGCATCGAGGGTGTAACTGGATTATACGTTTTTAACGCCATATCAAACCTCTGTTACCTATTCCTATGCCTTGATCAAATACCAATTGACATATCAATGGTTTGACCCGGTGCAAGTGTCACCATCGCTTTTTTATAGTCCGAGCGACGGCCACGACGGCCTTTGAAAAACTTCGTCTTACCTTTGATATTCAAGGTATTGACGGAAACGACTTTCACTTTGAAAATCGCTTCAATCGATGCGGCAATTTCGGGCTTCGTGGCGTTGTTGCGCACCTCAAATACCACTTGATTGAACTCGGCCAAGCGGGTTGCTTTTTCGGTGATGATCGGCGCACGAAGAATGTCATAAATCACATCTTGGGCGAGATTTTGTGCGGCTTTGGTCATTTTAGGCGCGCCTCCAACATTTCCACGGCATTTTTGGACAGTACCAAAGTTTTATGACGGATGATGTCATAAACATTCGCACCCATTTGCGGCAAAACATCAACATGTTTTAAGTTCATGACCGCCCGACGAAAATTGTCATTCACATTTTCGCCATCAATGAGCAAAACCGAATCCCAACCCATTTTGGCAAAATTTTGCGCCAGGGTTTTCGTCTTACCATCATTGGCCAATTCATCGACGATGACCAATTGACCCTCCGCCAATTTGGCCGATAAAGCCGCGCGCAAACCCAATTTGCGGATTTTCTTGGGCAAATCATATTCATGACTGCGCACCACCGGCCCAAATATCCGCGCCCCGCCACGAAATTGCGGCGAACGCAAACTGCCTTGCCGCGCCCGACCAGTGCCTTTTTGTTTATAAGGCTTCTTGGTCGTGCCTTGGATTTCCGAAATCCCTTTGGTCTTATGGGTACCGGCGCGGCGTTTGGCCAATTGCCAATCAATCACCCGCGCAATAATGTCAACCCGTGGCTTTAAGCCAAAAACCTCATCGGCCAAATCAATTTGGCCAATTTCGGCAGCCGATTTCAGCGAATGAAGTTTATGCTGCATTTTTCTGTTCCTTCAACGCCGCCGGATAGGGCAGATTTTCCTGATTGCGTTTAATCGCATCACGAACGGTCACATAACCATTATCGCTGCCAGGTACCGCCCCTTTGATATAAATCAGACCGCGATCCGCATCGGTTTTGACCACGGTAAGGTTCAAAGTTGTCACTTTTTCCTGACCCATATGGCCGGCCATTTTCTTGTTCTTAAAGGTGCGACCGGGGTCTTGGCGGTTACCGGTCGAACCATGCGAGCGATGCGAAACCGAAACACCGTGCGTGGCCCGTAAACCCCCAAAGTTCCAGCGTTTCATGGCACCGGCAAAGCCCTTACCAATCGTCACACCGGTGACATCGACCAATTGCCCCTCGACAAAATGCTCGACCGAAATTTCGGCCCCGACATCCAAAACCGCGTCTTCGCTGACCCGAAATTCGACCAATTTACGCTTTGGTTCGACTTTGGCTTTCGCAAAGTGACCGCGTTCGGCTTGCGTGACATTCTTGACTTTGATGGTACCCACACCCAATTGTAGAGCAGTATAACCGTCATTTTCTTTGGTGCGTACGGCCACAACTTGGCAGGCATCGACTTTTAATACTGTTACCGGGACATGCGAACCGTCCGCGCTAAACAGCCTGGTCATGCCTATTTTTTGGGCGATCAAACCGGATCGCATGATATTAACCCTTTCGCTTTTGCCTGGTCACAATCGGTGCGGCAATAATTACAATTTAATTTCAACATCAACGCCCGAAGCCAAATCCAATTTCATCAAGGCATCAACGGTTTGCGGCGTGGGATCGACAATATCCAGCAAACGTTTATGCGTACGAATCTCGAATTGCTCGCGGCTTTTCTTATCGATATGGGGCGAACGATTGACGGTAAATTTCTCAATTTCGGTCGGCAAAGGAATGGGGCCGCGCACCCGCGCACCGGTACGACGCGCCGTGTTCACGATTTCCGACGTTGATTGATCCAATACCCGATGATCAAACGCCTTTAAGCGGATGCGTATATTTTGGTTTTCCATTTTTTTCCCAATACCAACACAATGTCGACCCCAAGTCGACTTGCCCTATCAATTAACCAGCTTGCAACAAATTCCCCCATTTGGCATTTACCAAATGGGGGAGAACCCAGTGAAATTTACGCAATGATCTTGGCAATAACGCCCGAACCCACCGTGCGACCGCCTTCACGAATGGCGAAGCGCAAGCCCTCATCCATCGCAATCGGCGCAATCAATTCGACCTCGATGGTCACATTATCCCCCGGCATCACCATTTCGGTGCCTTCGGGCAATTGCACCATACCCGTCACGTCGGTGGTGCGGAAGTAAAATTGCGGACGGTAATTGGTAAAGAACGGCGTGTGACGACCGCCTTCATCTTTGGTCAAGATATAGGCTTCGGCTTTGAATTTGGTGTGCGGCGTGATCGACCCGGGGGCCGCCAAAACCTGGCCGCGTTCCACGTCTTCACGTTTGGTACCCCGCAGCAAGGCCCCGATATTATCGCCCGCCTCGCCCTGATCCAACAATTTGCGGAACATTTCGACGCCGGTGACCACGGTTTTCTGGGTTGCCTTCAAACCGATAATCTCAATTTCTTCGCCAACCTTGACGATGCCGCGTTCAACCCGCCCGGTCACCACCGTACCACGGCCGGAAATCGAGAACACGTCTTCAATCGGCATCAAGAAAGGACGATCCTTGGGACGTGCCGGTTGCGGGATGAAACTATCGACCGCTTCCATCAATTTCAGAATCGCATCATGGCCGAGTTCCGGATTCTTGTCTTCCAGGGCCATCAAAGCCGAACCGCGAATGATCGGAATATCATCGCCAGGGAAATCATATTTCGACAGAAGTTCGCGCACTTCCATTTCGACCAATTCCAACAAATCGGGATCGGCCATGTCGCATTTGTTCAAAAACACGACCAAGGACGGCACGCCGACCTGACGCGCCAACAAAATATGCTCTTTGGTTTGCGGCATCGGGCCGTCAGCGGCGGACACCACCAAAATCGCGCCATCCATTTGCGCCGCACCGGTAATCATGTTCTTCACATAATCGGCGTGACCGGGGCAATCGACGTGGGCATAATGGCGATTTTTGGTTTCATATTCGACGTGCGCGGTCGAAATGGTGATGCCACGCGCCTTTTCTTCGGGCGCCTTGTCAATTTGGTCATAGGCGGTAAAAGTGGCCCCACCGGTTTCCGCCAATACCTTCGTAATGGCGGCGGTCAGGGAGGTTTTGCCGTGGTCAACGTGACCAATCGTGCCAATGTTACAATGCGGTTTGTTCCGCTCGAATTTCGACTTTGCCATGATCGTCTTCCTGTTTATCTCAAAATGTTTCACTCGCTGGAGCGGAAAAGCTCAGACCGAGCACGTCCTATACACATATTACAACTCAAGATCAAGCCATTTTTGCACGAACCTCGTCCGCGACCGCTTGCGGCACTTGTTCGTAATGGTCAAACTGCATCGTATACTGGGCGCGGCCCTGACTCATCGAGCGCAGATTATTAACATAACCGAACATCGATGCCAAGGGTACCATCGCCGCCACCACCCGCGCATTGCCGCGACTGTCCATGCCTGTCACTTGACCACGACGGCTGTTCAAATCGCCAATCACATCGCCCATATAATCTTCGGGTGTCACCACCTCAACCGACATAATGGGTTCCAGCAATTTCGGGCCGCATTTGGGAATCCCCTCGCGGAACGCCGCCCGTGCCGCAATTTCAAACGCCAATGCGCTTGAATCGACATCGTGATAGGCCCCATCGATCAAAGTCGCCTTGACATCGATCATCGGGAAGCCCGCAATCACACCGGTTTCCTTGGCCGACTTCAAACCTTTTTCAATACCAGGGATATATTCTTTGGGAACCGCCCCACCGACAATCGCGCTGATAAATTCAAAGCCTTTATTTTCGGCTCCCGGCTCAAAGCGGATTTTGATTTTGGCAAATTGCCCCGACCCACCGGTTTGTTTCTTGTGGGTGTAATCAATTTCGGCCGCCTTGGTAATGGTTTCGCGGTACGCGACTTGCGGCGCGCCAACATTGGCTTCGACCTTGAATTCGCGTCTCATGCGATCCACGATGATTTCAAGATGCAATTCGCCCATGCCCTTGATCACGGTCTGGCCGGATTCATGATCAACCGACACACGGAAAGAGGGGTCTTCTTGCGCCAAGCGGCTTAGGGCCACCCCCATTTTTTCCTGATCGGCCTTTGATTTCGGCTCGACCGCAACTTCGATCACCGGTTCCGGAAATTCCATCCGCTCCAACACCACGGGGTTGTTGGCATCGGCAATGGTATCGCCGGTGGTGGTATATTTCAAGCCGGCAAAGGCAACAATGTCCCCGGCCCGCGCTTCTTTGATGTCTTCGCGTGAATTGGCATGCATGAGCAACATGCGACCCACCCGTTCGCGTTGGTCTTTGACGGTGTTTTGCACATAAGAACCCGCCTCGATCACGCCGGAATAAATCCGCACAAAGGTCAGCGATCCCACAAACGGATCGGTCATGATCTTAAAGGCCAGACCAGAAAACGGGGCTTCGTCCGAAGTTTGCCGTTCAACTTCGTCATCTGAATCGACTTTTTTGCCAATAATGGCGGCCACATCGGTCGGGGCGGGGAGAAAATCCACCACCGCATCCAACATGGGTTGCACGCCTTTATTCTTAAACGCCGAGCCACACAGCACCGGCACAAAAGCGTAAGACAATGTACCCTTGCGGATACATTTTTTCAAGGTTTCTTCGTCGGGTTCTTCGCCATTAAGGAATTTTTCCAGCGCGGCATCATCTTGCTCAACCGCCGTATCAACCAATTTGGCACGGTATTCTTTGGCGGATTTTTGCAAATCGGCGGGAATCTCGGCCTCGTAAAATTCGGCCCCCAGCGATTCGTCTTTCCACAAAATCGCCTTCATTTTGACCAAATCAACCACGCCCGCGAAATCGCTTTCAATGCCAATCGGCAATTGCAAGACCAAGGGTTTGGCCCCCAAGCGATCCACCATCATATCGACACAGCGATAGAAATTCGCGCCAATGCGATCCATTTTATTGACGAAGCACATGCGCGGCACGCCATATTTATCCGCTTGCCGCCACACGGTTTCCGATTGCGGTTCAACCCCGGCCACGGAATCAAACACCGTTACCGCCCCGTCCAACACGCGCAAAGAACGTTCGACTTCGATGGTGAAATCGACGTGACCCGGCGTATCAATGATATTGATGCGGTGGTCTTTCCAAAAACAAGTCGTCGCCGCCGAGGTAATGGTAATACCGCGTTCTTGTTCCTGTTCCATCCAATCCATCGTCGCGGTGCCTTCATGCACTTCGCCGATTTTATAGGATCGTCCGGTATAATACAGAATCCGCTCGGTGGTGGTGGTTTTGCCCGCATCAATATGGGCCATAATGCCAATATTGCGATAGCGATCAAGGGGGGTCGTACGCGCCATGATATATTTTCTTTCTTTTCTACCCGATCACCAACGATAATGCGAGAAGGCCCGGTTGGCCTCGGCCATACGGTGCGTGTCTTCGCGTTTTTTGACCGCCGCGCCGCGATTATTGGCGGCATCCATGAGTTCGCCCGACAAGCGATCAATCATGGTGGTTTCTTGGCGTTTGCGCGCCGTGTCAATGATCCAGCGAATCGCCAAGGCCTGGGCGCGATCGGTACGCACCTCAACCGGCACTTGGTACGTCGCGCCGCCAACCCGCCGCGACCGCACCTCGACCGTCGGTTTCACATTGCCCAGCGCGTCGTGAAACAAGCGCAGCGAATCGGTTTTGGCCTTGGCTTCAACCCGCGTCAAAGCCCCATAAACAATCGCCTCAGCCGAGGATTTTTTGCCGTCATACATCAAGCAATTCATGAATTTGGTCAGCACAATATCCCCGAATTTGGCATCGGGAAGGATTTCTCGGCGTTCAGCAGCGCGTCTGCGTGACATTTTTTAAGTTCCTCGTACGTGGCGTTTTGACCGATCATCTCGGTGAAATGGGGGTAAAATGGTTATTTCGGCCGTTTGGCACCATAAAGCGAGCGACGTTGGCGGCGATCTTTCACGCCCTGGGTATCCAACGTACCGCGAATAATGTGGTAACGCACCCCTGGCAAGTCCTTCACACGACCGCCACGGATAAGAACCACACTATGTTCCTGGAGATTATGCCCCTCGCCCGGAATGTAGCTTGTCACTTCAAAGCCATTGGTCAGGCGCACCCGCGCCACTTTCCGCAAGGCCGAGTTTGGCTTTTTCGGCGTCGTGGTGTACACCCGGGTGCAAACCCCGCGTTTCTGCGGACATTCGGCCAGGGCCGGGACTTTGTTACGCGCCCGTTTCGGTGTGCGGGGCGCACGAATTAATTGGTTAATCGTGGGCATATTTTTCCTCAGATTTGCTCGGAAAGCCTCGTTAATTCAGCGAAAGAAAGTCTTGATAATCCATTCTTTGCCAAATTGCAAGCGGATATTTTTACGACGATGATTTTTTTGGGGGCATCCTTCAACCAATATGCTTTGATGGGTTTCACGACTTTATTAATTTATCGTAAAATTTTCCATTCCCATCGCAGCTATGCTTGTGATATGTTTTAGCACGTAACATCATTGTGTCAAGGCGTTGAGGTTCTTTTATTGAAAAGGACAGATGAAGAAATCAGCCAAAGCCCACCTCCAACCACCCACAAAAAGCCAGAATCATTCGACCATGGTTAGGATCGATCCCCATACGAGAGAGATTGACTTTGCAACTCTTTCTGCGAAAGCTGAATTCGCACTCTTTCCGATTGATGTAAGAGACCATTTTATTGCCGAATTTGAACGTATTGCAAGAAATATTAAACCGCATAATTCCAAGCCCATGTCCAGCATTGGCAAATCTGTATTTGAACTGAAATATAAGTTTAATTTAATAAATTATAGAATCATTTATCATCCAAACATCAATGGCTTGATTATTATCCTGGTTTGTTTTGAAAAGAAATCGCAAAAAACACCCAGATTATACCTAGAAAATGCAAAATCTCGGTTACAAATTGCCAAAACCAGGGTATAGTTTACGCTGTTAATTAATGGAGAAATTAGATGATGGCTCGTGGCTATAAATCATTGTGGCACGCGATGATTGAGGATGAAACGGAAGCGGATGCCATGTTGCACCTCACCGACCAAGTGATTGATATTACCGAATATATCAGACAACGCCGTCTTTCGATTGCGCGTGCAGCAAAATATTTCAACGTAACCACCGAAGAAATTTCTTTGGTGAAGTCCGAAAAAATTAGTCAGATCGACCCCGAATTGGTCGCCGCCATGCACCGCCGGTTGCCTGGCGATGCTGCGAATGAACCTGCGAAAAAATCTCGTAAAATCAGGGAATCGCTAAAGCCTGGCCTGGTTGATCAGGTGGTTTTGGGTTGAGGGGAGTCGTTCCACGCCGCACAACCCAGAGCGGTAAAGAATGAGCGGCAAAAAAAGAGCGTCAGTAAAAAGGGCGTCATTACCCGCAGATTTTTGCCGCGAAGCGGCATAAATCTGTCGGGTAATCCCCCAGGAATTTAAGCAATAATACTCCTGGGGGATTACCCGACTCGGATGGCAAGCGGATTCCCGCTTGCCATCCGAGTCGGGTAATGACGCCCCTTTTTAATGACGCTCATTTGGGAGATGCATCAATAGTTTGCGAAGCAAATTAGCGAGACACGGGTAGGGGTTGGGCTTGTCGATTGAAAAGCCCAACCCCACCAAGAAACTCTAATGCTCGCATTCGCTCGCATAGAGTTTCTATCCTCCCCTCCCTACGGGAAGGGGAGGTCGTCATTGTTTCTCGGTTTATTTTGACAGTGCGAAAAATTGAAAGTTATGACATATCTTCAATTAAATTTCGTTCTGCGTTCTCTCGCATTTTATGCAAGTCATTTTCTGAAAGTTTTTTTGGGCAATAATCAATGTTATACATCGGCATATTCCAACGATTCCAAAGAAGGATATTTTTTAAACAGTCATCAAATTCTTCCTGATTGATAAAAGCGCACGTGAATAATTCCTCTTTGATACACCTATTTACAAAGGTTTTTTTAAGTTTATCGTCAACCACTGAATGTATATCACCCTTAAATTCTGTCTCATTGTAAATTTCATGCATAATTTCCAAACCACGCAACGAGAATACACCTATTTTATACAATGATTCTATTGTTTCGAAATAAAAAAATGTTGCTGCCGGGGAAGAATTCAATACAGGATCATGCCATTTATAATTGCCTTGAAACGAAACTATGTCTGCATATAATGCATGTTCCCTACGAGTGATTTTATTGTTTGGAAAAATCAACTCCCCGTACGGACCCTCTGCATAATGAGAAGGTGTATTTTCGGCGGCATATCTTTGAATTTCTGGAAAATCAGCAAAACTTAATCCCTGAGCTTCAATATAAATCAATCGTGATAAATGATTATAAAAATAACCTAACTGCCTTTTAATAATAGTTTCGAAACAGGAATCAGGACAACGTATAACGTCTAATAAAATAAATATTTTTGCGCTTTCTTCTAGTGCGTGGTTATAAAGCAAATTAGACTCTCTATCATTTTCCTTAATTTTCTGAGAGACTTCATATGAAGACTTTGCGCTTTTATAAATTATTTGCAACCCTTCACTTATGAATTCGATTCTTTCTTTTGAGGAAAAATCGCATAAAATCTTAACTAAAGCATTTAGCTTTATAATTTCATAATCTGCTTGTGTCATTGTCACTCTCCCCCTAGAAAACATTATTGCTCAAATATGATTTACACCGCTTTGAAACCATTCGCAACCCGAAAAATCTCCTCACAGCTGGCGGGGGCATTAAGCGGGGGAGAAGAACCCTTCCCCGCAGCCAATCCCGCCAACGCATCCCTGATCGCAAAAAACACCGAGAAACTGAGCAAAATCGGTGGCTCCCCCACCGCCTTTGACCGGCCAATCGTGTCCGCCGCATTATCCGCTTCATATAACGCGACATTAAAAACCGGCGGGCAATCATGGCTGGCTGGGATTTTGTACGTTGATGGCGCATGGGTCATGAGCCGCCCTTTATCATTCCACACTAATTGCTCGGTCGTAAGCCAGCCCAGGCCTTGGATGAACGCGCCTTCGATCTGGCCGCGATCAATCGCCGGGTTCAATGACCGCCCGACATCGTGCAAGATATCCACGCGATCCAGCCGCCATTCTCCCGTCAATGTATCAACCGTCACTTCCGACACCGCCGCCCCATAGCAAAAATAGAAAAACGGCTTGCCGGTCATGCTCGCGGCATCCCAATGCAGGCCGGGCGTGGCGTAAAACCCATCCGACCAGAGTTGCACCCGCGCCATATAAGCCTTTGCCACCAAATCATTAAACCCAATCGATTTTCCGCCACCTTGCACCCGATTATTGGCAAAAACCACTTCCGACTCGGCGCACCCCAACATCGCCGCCGCCACGGGCAATAACCGCCCGCGAATCTGCGCCGCCGCGTCTTGCGCCGCTTTGCCGTTCAAATCGGCGCCGGTCGATGCCGCCGTCGCGGATGTATTGGGTACTTTGTCGGTGACGGTCGCGGTTACTCGCACCCGATCCGGCGTTATCCCCAATTCCGCCGCCACGATCTGGCAGATTTTGGTGTGGAGACCCTGCCCCATCTCGGTGCCGCCATGATTGACCAACACCGTCCCATCGCCATAGACATGCACCAAAGCCCCGGCCTGGTTCAAATGCACGACATTAAAGGAAATGCCGAATTTACAGGGGGTCAGGGCGATGCCTTTGCGCAAAAATTTACTATTTTTATTATAATCATTGATCAAAACGCGGCGGCGGCGGTAATCGCTCGATTGTTGCAACCGTTCGACCAAATCATGGATGATATTGTCGGTGACGGTCTGACCATAAGGCGTGGTATCGCGTCCCTGCCCCGCATTTTTGGCCCCCGCATTTTTGCCGTAAAAATTGCGGTGGCGCACATCCAGCGGATCGATCCCCAAATGCCGGGCAATATCATCGATGATATATTCAATCGCCATCGCCCCTTGCGGCCCGCCAAAGCCGCGAAAGGCCGTGTTGGATTGGGTATTGGTCTTGGCGCAAAAGGCCGCCAAATCGACATCGGATAAATAATAGGCATTATCGACATGGCAAATGGCGCGGGTGGCGACCGGCCCCGACAAATCCGCCGAATATCCGGCGCGGAGAATCATTTCTAATTTCAAGGCCTGGATTAAACCGGTCTCATCAAACCCGACGCTATAATCATAATAAAAACAATGGCGTTTGCCGGTGATCATCATGTCGTCATCGCGGTCGAGCCTTAATTTCACCGGTCGTCCGGTGTGATGCGCCGCCAAAGCCGCAATACAGGCAAATTGCGCCGATTGGGTTTCCTTCCCGCCAAATCCTCCGCCCATGCGCCGCACCTCAACCGTCACACGATGCTGCGGCCAGCCCAGCATATGGGCGATCAGCATCTGCATCTCGGTCGGATGCTGAGTCGAGCAATAAACATGCAGCGACTGGTTTTCACGCGGCAAGGCATAGGATATTTGCCCTTCGAGATAAAATTGTTCCTGGCCGCCAACGCTGAATGTTCCGCTTAATTTATGCGGCGCGGCGGCGAGTTTTTCCGCCACATCGCCGCGGCGCAACCGCATTGGCGGCACGACATAGGATTTTTGCGCATGGGCATCGTGCGGGGATAAAACCGGCGGCAAGTTTTGATATTTTATGTCGCCCAAACGCGCGGCTTTGCGGGCGGAATCGGTGCTGGTGGCGATGACGGCAAAAATCGGCTGGCCGATAAATTGCACCAAATCCTTCGCCAGAATCGGATCATCATGCAAGATCGAGCCGTGATTATTCTCGCCGGCAATATCCTGGGCGGTGAGCACCGCCACCACGCCCGGAAATGATTTTACTGCTTCCAGATTCATCGCTTCAATCACCGCATGGGCTTGGCTGGACACCCCCATCGCGGCATATAATGTTCCCTGGATTTCGGGAATGTCGTCGGTGTAATGGGCGGCTCCCATCACATGCAATCGGGCCGATTCATGCGGCAGCGAGCGGCCATCGAGGTCTCTGGTCATGTCGGGGGGGGTCATGTCGGGGGTCATGGGGCGGGGCTTTCAAAATCCGGCATAAACATTGGTGGCCTGGCGCGGCAGGGGAGCGGCCTGGTTATGCTCCAGGTAAAATCGCAGCAACAAATTTTGCATCATCGCCAGGCGGTAAGCATGACTGGCGCGGTGGTCGGACAAAGGCGAGAATTCACCGCTTAAAGCCGCCATCGCCGCCCGCACGGATGCCTCGGTAAATTCCCGACCGAGCAAAGACTGTTCGGCGGCACGGGCGCGTTTGGGAATGCCCGCCACCCCGCCATAGGCCAGCCGCGCATCACGGATGCGATGGGACGCATCCAACCACACCGCGAAACCGCCACACACCGCGGAAATGTCGGAATCATACCGCCGCGCGACTTTATAGGTGGCAAATTTTAGGGTAAATTCACCGTCATGTTTCGCCAGAGACAGAGACAGAGACAGAGACAGAGACGGAGGCAAAGGCACATGCAGATAGGCGACGATTTCATCCGCCGCCAAGGCGGTTTTGCGGTAATCGAGATAGAAATCTTCGAGCGGCATTCGCCGCGCCCCCTTCGCTCCGATCAATTCAATTTCGGCCCGCAATGCGATCAGAAACGGCATCGAATCGCCGATGGGCGAGCCATTGGCAATATTCCCCACCAAAGTCCCGCTCTGGCAAATCGGGGTGGAGGCAAAACGCCGCGCCAACTCGCTCATTTGCGGGTAATGCTGCTCAATCGCGGCAAAGCCATCATGCAAAGACACCGCCGCGCCAATCACCAGCGAATCGGCGGTGGTGGTCATGGCTTGTAATTCGGCCACTTCGCCGAGATATATAATTTCCGGCAGGTTTTTATGTTGTTTGGTGACCCATAACCCAACATCGGTGCCGCCCGCCAATATCGTCGCGGCGGGGTGGTTTTGCCGCAATGTCAGCAAATCCGCCAGGGTTTTAGGAGCCGCAAACATGCTGCTGGGATGGGGCAGATGCAAAATTTCTGCATTTTCCATCGCGGTTAATTTTTGGCTTAATTCTTGGCGATCCACGGTCGCGGCGGGTTGGTCATAAACCGCTTGGTCATAAGCCGCCCGGTCATAAGCCGCTTGTCCCGCCGCCAGAATCGTGCGGTACCCGGTACAGCGACAGAGATTGCCATTCAAAGCAATTTGCAGATCGGAAATTGACGGTTTGTCACCGCCATGTGCCTGGATATTCTGATATTGCGCCCACAACGACATGACAAAACCCGGCGTGCAAAATCCGCATTGCGAGCCATGATGGTCAATCATGGCCTGTTGCACCGGATGCAGGTTTTTTTCAGCATCCGCCAGACCTTCAACGGTATATATCGCTTTGCCATCCAGGGTCGGCATAAAGCGAATGCAGCTGTTAATCGCCTTAAATTCTATTTTGTCGTTTTTAACCGATTTTTCCGCCACCACGACGGTACAGGCCCCGCAATCGCCCTCGGCACAGCCTTCCTTGGTGCCGACCAACCCCTCCGCCCGCAGCCAATTCAGCACCGTCATCGTGGGCGGGCTGTTGGTTACCTGCCGCGCCTCGCCATTCAGGAGAAATTTTAGATGTTCGCGGGAACGGGTCATGTGACATACTGCCTTAATACCAAGGCATAGATTCTATCGCTAAACCATTGCGGGTTCAAGTACCCTCATTGTTATTGAATGTTTATTTTTTGTAGACTCGGTTTCCTAAAGGAAACTCTGAATAAGTGGCAAGAGTCACTGACCCCACCTTCCTGCTTAGGGAAACTCTTAACAAGTAGCAAAAGTCACTGACCCCCCCTTC